>NZ_JBVICF010000003.1:694513-781668 GCF_055572995.1 Streptomyces sp. NPDC030245
CCCCAGTGCCGCCGCCGGGCATGCGGTCATGCGGTCATGCGACCCAGTGCCGCCGCCGGGCATGCGGTCATGCGACCCAGTGCCGCCGCCGGGCATGCGGTCATGCGACGCAGTGCCGCCGGGCATGGCCTCCAGCGCCCGCCCCCAGTGCCGCCGGGCGTGTGGTCACGCGAACCAGTGCTGCTGCGCGTGCGGTCATGCGACCCAGTGCCGCCGGGCGGTGTCGGCCGCGGTGGGGTGCAGATCACCGGCCAGGGCCTTGGCCAGGCGGAGTACGGCCTCCTCGGCCCGGGGCGCGGGGAGCGTGAAGGGGATGCGGAGGCGGTGCTCGTGCGTCCCCGGGTCCGCCCCGAAACGGGAGCCGCCCTCGATCCGCACGCCCTGCGCGAGCGCCGCGCGGGCCAGGGCGGACGCGACCGGCCGCCCCAGGTCCACCCAGAGCGACAGCCCGCCCGGCGGCACCCGCCACCGCCACTCCGGCAGGTGCCGGACGAGCGACGCGGCGAGCGCGTCGCGCTGCGCCCGCAGCCGCGGCAGCCGCTCGCGCAGCACGTCGTCCATGCCGCGCAGCAGGTGGAGCGCCACCAGCTGCTCGATGACGGGCGTCGCCATGTCGCTCGGCACGCGCTCCGTCGCCAGCTCGGTGATCAGCCCCGACCCGGCCCGCACCCAGCCGATCCGCAGCCCGCCCCAGTGGGACTTGCTCAACGACCCGAAGGTCACGATCTGCTCGCCCATGCCGCGCCCCGCGAGCGAGGCGAAGGGTGCGGGTGGCGGCCCGTCGAGGGCGATGTCGGCGATGGTCTCGTCGATCAGCAGCCAGGTGCCGGTGGCGCGGGCCGTCTCCAGGACGCGCAGCCGCTGCTCGCGCGGCATCAGGCAGCCCGTCGGATTCTGGAAGTCCGGTACGAGGTACGCGAGGCGGGGCGCCGCCTGCCGCAGCGACGACTCGACGAGGCCGCAGTCCCAGCCGTCCTCCGTGACCGGCACCGGAACCGCCCGCAGACCCGCGCCGCGGATCGCGTCCAGGGCGTTCGGATACGACGGGTTCTCCACCAGGACCCGGTCGCCCTGCCTGCCCAGCAGGGACAGGGTCAGCGACAGCGCGTGCTGCGCGCCGGTGGTGATCAGGATCTGGTCGGGCAGCGTGGGCAGGCCGCGCCGCGTGAAGCGCTCGGCGACGGCGGCCCGCAACTCCGGTATGCCGTACGGGTGGTAGCCCGGCGTCGGCGCGTGCTCGGCCAGCATCAGGCCCGCCGCGGTGAGCGCCGCGCGGAGCTCCGCCTCCGGGGCGCCGGGCGCCGCTATCGCGAGGTCGAGGACGTCGTCGCCCGCGGGGAACGCCGCCACGTTGGCCGGCCGCTGCCCCTGGGGCAGCTCGGTCCAGGTGCCCGCGCCGCGGCGGCTGCGCGCGTAGCCGCCCTCGCGCAGCACGTCGTAGGCCGCCGTGACGGTGGCCCGGCTGACGCCCAGCGCCGAGGCGAGCTCGCGTTCGGCGGGCAGCCGGGCGTGCAGCGGGATGCGGCCGTCGAGCAGGAGGGTGCGCACGCCGTGGGCGAGCGCGCGGTAGCCGGGGCGTTCGCCCACGGTGCCCGTCAGCAGACCGGCCAGCTGCCGGCTGCCCAGCCTCCTGTCCACCGTGTGGACCACGCGTGCGTCTGCCATGCCAACTCCCACTGATTGGCCCTGCTCTCCGGGCCAATCAGCGTACAGACTCCGGTTTCGAGCGCGGCGGCTGGCCTGCGCGGCTGTTTTGGCGCTGTTTTGGCCTGGGAAGGGGAGACCGATGTCAGTGGACGGACCGGCGGGGGACGGATCGGCGGCTGCCGGGGCGGGGCGCGTCGTGGTGGGGGTCAGCGGCTCCCTGGCGAGCCTCGCGGCGCTGCGGGCCGGCGTGGCGGAGGCGCGGCGTACGGGACGGGTGCTGGTCGCGGTCCTCGCGTGGGAGCCCCCGGAGGGGGAGGCGCTCGCGCTGCGCCACCCGGACCGGGAGCGGGCGCGGTACTGGTGGACAAAGGCGCGGGCCCGCCTCGACCGGGCCTTCGACGACGTCTTCGGTGGCGCGCCGCCCGGCGTCGTGGTCGAACGCCGGGTGATCAGGGCGCGCCCCGGCCGCGCGCTGTGCGACGTGGCCACGCGCCTCGACGACCTCCTGGTCCTGGGCGCACGCCCGCACAGACGCATCACACCCCGAACCCACCGTCACGTCCACGCCCACGCCCCGTGCCCGATCCTCACGGTCCCGGCTCCCACGCTCCCGAGGGGCTTGCGCCGCACACTCCGCACTCTGACCCCGGAGGCGGCAGCGCTCCAGGCCCCTATCAGGCAATGACGTCGCGGGGCGCACGGGCGGGCGGGTGGCGGCTTGCGCCGCACAGCGCTCCAGGCCCCTATCAGGCAATGACGTCGCGGGGCGCACGGGTGGGTGGGTGGGAGATCTCCGCCGCGAAGCGGCGGTTCAGTGCCCCGCCCAAGGCTCAGGAGCCAGACCCGGCCCCGGCGGACACCAACGCCTCCGACAACTCCACAGCCACCTCCTGCAAAACGGGCACGATCCGCTCCGTGGCCGCCTCGGTCACCCGCCCCGCGGGCCCGGAGATGGAGATCGCCGCCGCCGTCGGCGAGTTGGGCACCGGCACGGCCAGGCACCGTACGCCGATCTCCTGTTCGTTGTCGTCCACCGCGTACCCCGTGCGGCGCACGATCTCCAGCGCGTCGAGGAAGCCCTCGGGCGTGGTGATCGTCTTCTCCGTGGCGGCCGGCATCCCGGTGCGGGCGAGCAGCGCCCGGACCTCCTCCGGCGACGCGTGCGCGAGCAGCGCCTTGCCGACGCCGGTGGAGTGCGGCAGGACCCGCCGGCCGACCTCGGTGAACATCCGCATGGAGTGCTTGGACGGCACCTGTGCGACGTACACGATCTCGTCGCCGTCGAGCAGCGCCATGTTCGCCGTCTCGCCCGTCTCCTCGACGAGGCGGGCGAGGTAGGGCCGCGCCCAGGTGCCGAGCAGCCGCGAGGCCGACTCGCCGAGGCGGATCAGGCGCGGGCCGAGCGAGTAGCGCCGGTTGGCCTGCTGGCGTACGTACCCGCAGGCGACCAGCGTGCGCATGAGGCGGTGGATCGTGGGCAGCGGCAGGCCGCTGCTGGCGGAGAGCTCGCTGAGACCGACCTCGCCCCCCGCGTCCGCCATCCGCTCGAGCAGATCGAAGGCGCGCTCGAGGGACTGGACGCCGCCGCTCGCGGCGGGGGGCTTGGAGGCGGCGATTTCAGCAGGGGCGTCGCTGGCGCTTGACGTCGGCACGGCGCGTTCCTTTCGGTGCTGGCGGGCAAGGAAGCAGCCTACCGGTCGGTTCTTCCCGAGGGCCGTCGCTCGGCATGCCGTCGCCGCCGGTCAGGGGGCGTTTGTCCGTGTCTCCGCAGGGTTGTCCCGGGAGCCTTCGGGGGTCTCGTTGTGCGTAGCTACGTTCTGGCAGACGGAATCATAATTCCACTCTGTGGAAACGTCCAGTGCGGAGAGGGTTGACCCGGGCCCCCGGAAGTCGACCCTTGACGCCGCCGCCGCAAGCGTGAAAACTCCTTCAACAGAACGTTGAATTCCGTTAAGCGGAAGCAAAAGGTCTGTGCAGCGGAACAGAAGAGAGGGGACGCGGGTGTCCGAAAGGGACGTGGACGTGGACGCGACGGCGGGCCGGAGCGTGGAGCTGGTGCTCCGCTCGACCCGGGTCGTCACCCCGGAAGGGACGCGGGCCGCCTCGGTCGCCGTCTCCGGCGGGAAGATCGTGGCCGTCGCCGCGTACGACGCCGAGGTGCCGGACGGCGCGCGCCTGGAGGACTTCGGCGACGACGCCCTGCTGCCCGGCCTGGTCGACACGCACGTCCACGTGAACGACCCGGGCCGCACGGAGTGGGAGGGCTTCTGGACCGCCACCCGCGCCGCGGCCGCCGGCGGCATCACCACCCTGATCGACATGCCCCTCAACTCGCTGCCGCCGACGACGACGGTGGACCACCTGCGCACCAAGCAGGACGTCGCCCGCAGCAAGGCCCACATCGACGTCGGGTTCTGGGGCGGCGCCCTCCCCGACAACGTCCAGGACCTCAAGCCGCTGCACGACGCCGGTGTCTACGGCTTCAAGTGCTTCCTCTCGCCCTCGGGCGTCGACGAGTTCCCCGAGCTGAACCAGGACCAGCTGGCCGCCTCGATGGCCGAGATCGCCGGGTTCGGCGGACTGCTCATCGTGCACGCCGAGGACCCGCACGAGCTGGACGCCGCCCCGCACAAGAGCGGCCCCAAGTACGCGGACTACCTCCAGACCCGGCCCCGTATCTCCGAGGACACCGCGATCGAGGGCCTCATCGCCGTCGCCAAGCGGATCGGCGCCCGCGTGCACGTCCTGCACCTGTCCTCCTCCGACGCGCTGCCGCTCATCGCCGCCGCCCGGCGCGAGGGCGTCGAGCTGACCGTCGAGACCTGCCCCCACTACCTCACCCTGACCGCCGAGGAAGTCCCGGACGGCGCCAGCGAGTTCAAGTGCTGCCCGCCCATCCGCGAGGCCGGCAACCAGGACCTGCTGTGGGAGGCGCTGGCCGACGGCACCATCGACTGCGTCGTCACGGACCACTCCCCGTCCACCGCCGACCTGAAGACCGACGACTTCGCCACCGCGTGGGGCGGCATCTCCGGACTCCAGCTGAGCCTGCCGGCGGTCTGGACCGAGGCCCGCAGGCGCGGTCACACCCTCGACGACGTGGTGCGCTGGATGTCGCAGCGCACCGCACAGCTGGTCGGCCTCGACCAGAAGGGCGCCATCGAGGCCGGCCGCGACGCCGACTTCGCGGTCCTCGCGCCCGACGAGACCTTCACCGTGGACCCCGCGGAGCTGCAACACCGGAACCGGGTCACGGCGTACGCGGGCAAGACCCTCAGCGGCGTCGTGAAGTCCACCTGGCTGCGCGGCGAACGCATCCTGCACGGCGGCGAGTTCAGCGAACCCGCAGGCCGACTTCTGGAAAGGAACAACTGAAACAGTGACGGCGATACCTACTTTCACCGGCGACGCGAGCCCCTACGGCGGCGGCGAGCCCTACGCCGACTACCGCACGGCCGACTTCCCCTTCACCCAGTACGCCAACCTCGCCGACCGGCAGCTCGGCGCCGGTGTGATCGCCGCCAACGACGAGTTCTTCGCGATGCGCGAGAACCTGCTCCTCGCCCACCCGGCCGTGTTCGACCCCGAGCACTTCGGCCACAAGGGCAAGGTCATGGACGGCTGGGAGACCCGCCGCAGGCGCGGCGTGTCCGCCGAGCACCCGTGGCCCACCGAGGACGACCACGACTGGGCGCTCGTGCGCCTCGGCGCGCCCGGTGTCGTACGCGGCATCGTCATCGACACCGCGCACTTCCGCGGCAACTACCCGCAGGCGGTCTCCGTCGAGGGCACCAGCGTCGAGGGTTCGCCGACGCCGGAGGAGCTCTGCGGCGAGGGCGTGAAGTGGACGACGCTCGTCCCCCGCACGCCCATCGGCGGGCACGCCGCCAACGGCTTCGCCGTCGACGTCGAGCAGCGCTTCACGCACCTGCGCGTCAACCAGCACCCGGACGGCGGCATCGCCCGCCTGCGCGTGTACGGCGAGGTCGTCGCCGACCCCAAGTGGCTCGCCGCACTCGGCACGTTCGACGTCGTCGCCCTGGAGAACGGCGGCCAGGTCGAGGACGCCTCCGACCGCTTCTACTCCCCGGCCACCAACACCATCCAGCCGGGCCGCTCCCGCAAGATGGACGACGGCTGGGAGACCCGCCGCCGCCGCGACACCGGCAACGACTGGATCCGCTACCGCCTCGTCCAGCAGTCCGAGATCCGCGCCGTGGAGATCGACACCGCCTACCTCAAGGGCAACTCGGCGGGCTGGGCGTCCCTCTCGGTACGTGACGGCGAGACGGGGGAGTGGACCGAGGCGCTGCCCCGCACCCGCCTCCAGCCCGACACCAACCACCGCTTCGTCCTCCCCGCACCGGTCGTCGGCACGCACGTCCGCGTCGACATCTTCCCGGACGGCGGCATCTCCCGCCTGCGCCTGTTCGGCTCCCTCACCGAAACCGGCACATCCAGGCTGACGGCCCGCCACCAGGAACTGGGCGGCTGACCGCCCCCACAAAACGTGGGGCGCACCGGGTGGACAGCCCCGGTGCGCCCCGCACCCATGTCCCGCCCCCGGCGTGTGGGTCTCAGGCCGCGTGACCGCCGTCCACCGACAGCTCCGTACCCGTGATGTACGCCGCGTCGTCGCCGGCGAGGTAGCCGACCAGGGACGCCACCTCGTCGGGGGAGCCGAAGCGGCCGAGGGCGGTCACGGCGCTCTGGCCGTCGGCGAAGGGGCCGTCCGCCGGGTTCATGTCGGTGTCGATCGGGCC
This sequence comes from Streptomyces sp. NPDC030245, assembly GCF_055572995.1. Taxonomy (NCBI): domain Bacteria; kingdom Bacillati; phylum Actinomycetota; class Actinomycetes; order Kitasatosporales; family Streptomycetaceae; genus Streptomyces; species Streptomyces sp. NPDC030245. Next base: position 700,924 of record NZ_JBVICF010000003.1, read on the forward strand.
CGGCTGGACCAGGTTCGCCGTGATCCTCCGGCCGCCCAACTCCCGTGCCAGCGCCTTGTTGAGGCCGATCAGCGCGGCCTTGCTGGTCGCGTAGAGGGTGCCGCCGGGGCCGGGGACCCGCTGCGCCATGCAGCTGCCGATGGTGATGATCCGGCCGCCGTCGCGGAGCCGGGCGGCCGCCGCCTGTGAGGCCAGGAAGACGCCTCGTACGTTGACGGCCATGACCCGGTCGATGTCCGCGAGGGTCAGGTCGCCGATGGGGCCCAGCACGCCGATCCCCGCGTTGTTCACCAGGATGTCCAGGCCGCCCAGGTCGTCGGCCGCGCGGTCCACCGCGCCCGCCGCGTCCCCGGCGTCCGCCGCGTCCGCCCGGAGCGCGAAACCGCGACGCCCCATCGACTCGATCTTCGCGACGACCTCCCGGGCGGCGTCCTCGCCCCGCACATAAGTGATCGCCACATCGGCGCCCGCCTCGGCCAGGCGCAGCGCGATCGCCGCCCCCATGCCGCGGCTGCCGCCGGTGACCAGGGCCGTCCTGCCGGTGAGAGAAGACATGTCCCTACCTCTTCCGTGTTGTTTCACTGCTTCAGCAAGTGCTTGCGGGTTCAATAAAAGTCGCGCGAGCAGGTGAGGGCTGGCGGGCATCGGACACGTATCTCCGCGTCCGCCGACGGGCGATGACTTTTCGGCGGCCGCGGGGTCTGAGTGGTGAGAGGCGTCCCCCGCCGCGGGGACGCCGCAGCGAACGCAGCGAACGCAGCGAAGACGCGGAAGAAGCAAAGAAGGTGCTCGCCATGAAGCTCACGCTCACCCAGTTCGTCACCCTCGACGGCGTCATGCAGGCCCCGGGCGGCCCGGACGAGGACCGCAGCGGCGGGTTCGAGCACGGCGGCTGGTCCGTGCCCTACGGCGACGAGGACTTCGGCGCCTTCGTCAACGAGGTCTTCGACCGCGCCGACGCCTTCCTGCTCGGCAGGGGCACGTACGAGATCTTCGCCGGCTACTGGCCAAGGATGACGGACCCCGACGACCCGGTGGCCTCGCGGCTCAACTCACTGCCCAAGTACGTCGCGAGCACCACTCTGACCGGCGCGGACTGGCAGGGCACGCGGATCATCGGCCGCGACGACCTGGTCAAGGACGTCAGCGCGCTCAAGGAGCAGCCGGGCCGCGAGCTTCAGATGCACGGCAGCGGCGGCCTCGCCCGTTCCCTGCTGGCGCACGACCTGATCGACACCCTGCACCTCCTGACGTTCCCGGTCGCCCTCGGCACCGGCAAACGCCTCTTCGGGGAGGGCGCGCTTCCCACGGCGTTCCGGCACACGCGGTCGCGCACGACGTCCAAGGGCGTCGTCATCAGTACGTATGAGCGAGAGGGGCGCCCGGAGTACGGCAGTTACTAGGGCCGGGTGCCCCGTGGCGGCGGGGTGGCCAGGCGTTTCGGCGGGGTGGCCGGGCGGCGGCGGGTGGTTAACTCCCGGAAAACTTCACAGACTTGTCGTTGACACGCCAACCTCTACGCGCGTCACACTGGACCCATGCGAATCCCCCCACGAACCCCACGAAGCCGATTCCTCGGCGCCACCGCCCTCGCCGCAGCTCTCCTCCTCGGCGGCCCCACGGCCACGGCGGCCACCGCGAGCGCCGCACCAGCCGCCCCCGCCGCTTCGGCCGCCCCCTCCGTCGCCGCGGTTGGCTCCATCTGCTACTCCGCGCTGCCCTCCCAGGCGCACGACACCCTCGACCTGATCGCGGCGGGCGGCCCCTACCCGTTCCCGCAGGACGGCACCGTCTTCCAGAACCGCGAAGGTGAGCTGCCGCAGCAGAGCTCCGGCTACTACCACGAGTACACGGTCATCACGCCGGGCTCCGACGACCGCGGCGCCCGCCGCATCGTCACCGGCCAGAAGAGCCAGGAGGACTACTACACCGCCGACCACTACGCCTCCTTCGACCTGGTCGACCACGGCTGCTGACACGACCTCTCAGCGCGCCGACAGGCTCCGTAAGCTCCGCACGGCGGCGAACACCGCGCAGGCCAGCACGATCAGTGCCACGCTCGCGTACGTCTCGTAGCCGTCGAGGAAGCCGGCGCGCTGCACCAGGCCCCACCCGGCCAGTGCGCCGGTGAGCCGGTGGATCAGTCCTGCCGCGCCCTGGAACAGCAGGACCACGCCGAGGAACTCCAGCAGCCGCTTCACATCCTTCATACGCATACGGAAGATCCTCGTCCCGTGCCTTGCCCGCGGACATCCGCCGCGGGGCGGGGATCTTCCCCGTGAGCGGTCCGAAAGTCGACGACCCGCGCGACTTTGGTGGACGATCATGCGCGAGGCGCGTCCGCGCCCGCCCGAGGTGCGTAGATTTGTCGACCATGAGCGGCACTGATCCCACGCGGCGGCCCGAGCCGGAGCCCGCCGCCGGCCACGCGTCCGGACCGTTGGTCAGGGCTCCGTGGGCGCTGCCCTCCGCCCTCGCCCAGGAGTTCGACCCCGACCGCGCGGGGCGCCGGACGCGGCGGACCGCGCGCGACTGGCTCGCCGACTTCAGCTGCTTCCTCGCCGCCGTCTGCATCGGGATGGTGGGCGCCGACGCCGTCATCGACAACCCGCACGTCTCCCAGGGAGCCGCGGAGCTCGACCAGGTGATCGGCGCGCTGGCCTGCGCCGCGGTCTGGCTGCGCAGGCGCTGGCCGCTCGGCCTCGCCGTCGCGATGGTGCCGGTCGCGGTGGCCTCCGACACGGCGGGCGGCGCCGCGGCGGCGGCCCTCTTCACCCTCGCCGTGCACCGGCCCTTCCGGTACGTCGCATGGGTCGGCGGAGCCTCGATCGCGGTGCTCCCGCTCACCTACTGGCTACGCCCCGACAAGGACATGCCGTACGGGGTCTCCATCGCCTTCGGCGTCCTGGTGACCGTATCGGTCATCGGCTGGGGCATGTTCATGCGCTCTCGCCGCGCCCTCCTGCTCAGCCTGCGCGACCGTGCCCTGCGCGCCGAGAACGAGGCCGCGCTCCGCGCCGAACAGGCCCAGCGGCTCGCCCGCGAGGACATCGCCCGCGAGATGCACGACGTCCTCGCCCACCGCCTCACCCTGCTCAGCGTCCACGCGGGCGCCCTGGAGTTCCGCCCGGACGCGCCCCGCGAGGAGATCGCGCGGGCCGCGGGCGTCATCAGGGAGAGTGCGCACGAGGCGCTCCAGGACCTGCGCCAGGTCATCGGCGTGCTGCGCGGCGGCGACACCGACGCCTCCGGCCGCCCGCAGCCCACGCTCGCCGCCCTGGACACCCTCGTCGCCGAAGTCCGCGAAGCGGGCATGAAGGTCGTCCTCGACAACCACGTCACCGACCCCGCGGCCGTGCCCGCCGCCCTCGGCCGCACCGCCTACCGCATCGCCCAGGAAGGCCTGACCAACGCCCGCAAACACGCCCCCGGCGCCGAGGTGACGGTGACCGTCACCGGCGCGCCCGGCGAAGGCCTGACCCTGTCCGTGCGCAACCCCGCACCACCCGGTGACGTACCCCATGTGCCCGGTTCCGGACAGGGCCTCATCGGCCTCGCCGAACGGGCCTCCCTCGCGGGCGGCAGCCTCCGGCACGCGCCGGGACCCGACGGCGGATTCCACCTGGAGGCCTGGCTACCGTGGGCGTCATGAAACCCATCAGGCTGCTGCTCGTCGACGACGATCCGCTGGTGCGCGCCGGGCTCTCCTTCATGCTCGGCGGCGCGGACGACATCGAGATCGTGGGCGAGGCGGGCGACGGCACCGAGGTCGCCCCGCTGGTCGGCGAAGTCCGCCCCGACGTCGTCCTGATGGACATCCGCATGCCCAGGATGGACGGCCTCGCCGCCACGGAGGCCCTGCGCAGGCGCCCCGGCGCCCCCGAGGTCATCGTCCTCACCACGTTCCACGCCGACGAGCAGGTGCTGCGCGCCCTGCGCGCCGGCGCGGCGGGCTTCGTCCTCAAGGACACCGCGCCCGCCGAGATCGTCGCCGCGGTGCGCGCGGTGGCCGCCGGGGAACCGGTGCTCTCCCCGACGGTGACGCAGCAGCTGATCACCCGGGTGACCGGCGCCGACCCGCAACTGGACCGCAGACGGCGCGCGTCGGAGCGGTTGGCCGCGCTGGGGGAGCGCGAGCGGGAGGTGGCCGTCGCGGTCGGACGCGGCGGCTCCAACGCGGACATCGCCGCCCAGCTGTACCTGAGCGTCGCCACGGTCAAGGCGCACGTCTCTCGCATCCTGACGAAGCTGGACCTCAACAACCGGGTGCAGATCGCCCTGCTGGTGCACGACGCGGGCCTTCTCGACCAGGACGGCTGAACAGAACGGCTGAGGGGAACTCCGCGCCGCGGCCGGTGCGTTGATCTCATGGACAACTGGAGGAGACCCGCATGGCGGACACGATCGACCTGGCGACGTACGGCGAGCGGTTCAGAGACGACCCGCACCCGGTCTACGCGGAGCTGCGCGCCCTCGGACCCGTCCACCGGGTCCGCCTGCCACCCCCGGAGGACATCGGCGACGCCTATCTGATCGTCGGGTACGACGAGTGCAGGACGGCGCTCACCGACCCCCGTTTCGCCAAGTCCTCCGTCAGCGCGGGCTTCGCGTTCCGCGAGGAGGGGCTGATCGGCACGCATCTGCTGATCGCCGACCCGCCCCACCACACCCGGCTGCGCAAGCTCATCACCCGCGAGTTCACCATGCGCCGGGTCGAGGCGCTGCGCCCCCGCATCCAGACGATCACCGACGACCTCCTCGACGAGATGCTCCTGCGGGGCGAGACGGCGAGGACCCGCCGCGGCGATCTGCTCGAAGCGCTCGCCTTCCAGCTCCCCATCACCGTCATCTGCGAGCTCCTGGGCGTCCCCGACATCGACCGCACGGCGTTCCGCCGCATGTCGAACGGCATCGTGGCCTCGCCCACCCAGGAGGAGGAGGCCGCCGCCTTCGTGGAACTGGCGGGGTTCCTCGACGACTTGGTCGCGACCAAGCGGGCGGCGCCCGGCGAGGACCTGCTGAGCGCCCTGATCCGCACCACGGGCGAGGAGGACGGCGACCGCCTCTCGCCCGACGAGCTGCGCGCCATGGCCTTCGTGCTGCTGATAGCCGGCCACGAGACGACGGTCAATCTGATAGGCAACGCGGTGCATGCCCTCTTCACCCACCCCGACCAACTGGCCGCGCTCCGCGCCGACATGTCCCTCCTCGACAACGCCATCGAGGAAGCCCTCCGCTTCGAGGGTCCCTTGGAGGGCGCCACGTACCGCTTCGCCACCGAGGACACGGAGCTGGGCGGCCTCGTCATCCCCGCGGGCTCCATCGTGCGGGTCGGCCTCGCCGCGGCCGACCGGGATCCGGCCCGCTTCCCCGAGCCCGACCGCTTCGACATCCGCCGGGCCCCGCAGGGCCACGTCGCGTTCGGTTACGGCCTGCACCACTGCCTGGGTGCCCCGCTCGCGCGGATCGAGGCGAGGATCGCGCTCGGCTCGCTCCTGGAGCGCTGCCCGGACCTCGCCCCGGACGGGCCACCGGGGGAGTGGCTGCCGGGGACTTTGATCAGGGGGATGCGGCGGCTTCCCGTCCGGTGGTAGTAGTTCGGGCATGACCGAACACGCGTCGCCGGGCGGGCCGGTGCCCGATCACTCGTCACCGGCCCAGCCGGTGCCTGACCAGACGGTGCCCGATCAGGTGGTGTCCGACCCCGCCGACCTCGGCATGGCCCAGAAGGTGCTGGACGCCCAGCCGTTCAGCCGCCTCGTCCGGGCCCGTGTGACGCGGTTCGGCGGGGGCGCGGCCACCCTGGAGATCGGCATCCGCGAGGAACTGCACCAGCAGAACGGCTTCGTGCACGGCGGTGTGCTCGCCTACGCGGCGGACAACAGCATCACGTTCGCCGCGGGCACCACCCTGGGCCCCGCCGTGCTGACCTCGGGCTTCTCCATCCAGTACGTCCGTCCCGCGACCGGCACCAAGCTCGTCGCCCGCGCCGTCGTGGCCCACTCGGGCCGCCGCCAGGCGGTGGTCCGCTGCGAGCTGTTCACCGTCGACGAGGAGGGTGGCAAGGGCGGCGAAGGAGGCGATGGCGGCGAGACGCTGTGCGCGATCGCCCAGGGCACGGTGCTCTCCACGGCCTGACCGGCACGCGCGAGCTCACCCCCCGTACGACTCCGTGATCGCCGTGCTCTCCGTGATCTCCGCGAGCCGCACCGGCCGCCGCTCCCGCCGCGACAGTTCGCACGCCTCGGCGATCCGCAGGGCGTGCAGCGCCTCGCGGCCGTCGCAGGGGTTCGCGCGCTCGCCCCGCACGACCTCCACGAAGGCGGCCAACTCCGCCTCGTACGCGGGCGCGAAGCGCTCCAGGAAACCGGGCCAGGGCTTGGCCGGGGCGGGCGGCCCCGCCGGCTCCGCCGAGGTGAGAGGGGTGCGCTCGTCCATGCCGACCGCCAACTGGTCGAGCTCCCCGGCCAGTTCCATGCGTACGTCGTAGCCCGCGCCGTTGCACCGGGTCGCGGTGGCCGTGGCGAGCGTGCCGTCGTCGAGGGTGAGCACCGCGGCCGCCGTCTCGACGTCGTCCGCCTCGCGGAACATCGCGGGGCCCGTGTCGGAGCCGGTCGCGTACACCTCCGTGACCTCGCGCCCCGTCACCCAGCGCAGGATGTCGAAGTCGTGGACCAGGCAGTCGCGGTAGAGGCCCCCGGAGAGCGGCAGATACGCGGCCGGGGGCGGGCACGGGTCCGAGGTGATCGCCCGCACGGTGTGCAGCCGCCCGAGCCGGCCCGCGCGCACCGCCTCGCGGGCCGCCGCGTACCCCGCGTCGAAGCGCCGCTGGAAGCCGAGCTGGAGCTCCGTGCCCGCGGCCTCGACCTCGGCGAGGGCGGCCAGCGTGCCCGGCAGGTCGAGGGCGATGGGCTTCTCGCAGAAGACCGGGAGGCCGGCGCGCGCCGCCGCGCCGATGAGCTCGGCGTGCGCCGCCGTCGCCGCCGTGACCACCACGGCGTCCACTCCCGCGGCGAAGACCTCGTCGACCGAGGGCACCGCCGTCGCCCCGGTCCGCGCCGCGAGACCGGCCGCCCGCGCGGCGTCCACGTCGGCGATCACCAGGGAGGTCACCTCGGGGTGGCGGGCCAGGACGGCCGAGTGAAAGGTGCCGATGCGGCCCGTTCCGATCAGTCCGATGCGCATGGCCCCACCCTCGCGACGCCGGACCCTCCTGTCAATGGTTTGTCCGGACAACAGAACTTAAGAACTTCCCGTCATCATCTCCTGGGACTACGCTCGCCCCGTGTCCAAACCAGTCGCCAGAACAGCCCAGGACAAGCCGGTCCAGGACCCCACGGTCGACCTCCGGCTCGGCGTCGACCGCAGCAGCCCCGTCCCGCTCTACTTCCAGCTGGCCCAGCAGCTGGAGGCGGCGATCGAGCGCGGCGCCCTGACCCCGGGCAGCCTCCTCGGCAACGAGATCGAGCTCGCGGGCCGCCTCGGCCTGTCCCGGCCCACCGTCCGCCAGGCCATCCAGTCCCTCGTCGACAAGGGCCTGCTCGTCCGGCGCCGGGGCGTCGGCACCCAGGTCGTGCACAGCCAGGTCAAGCGCCCCCTGGAGCTCAGCAGCCTCTACGACGACCTGGAGGCGGCGGGCCAGCGCCCCGAGACCCGCGTCCTGCGCAACGCCCTGGAGCCCGCCTGCGCCGAGGTCGCCGCGGCCCTCGGGATCGCCGAGGGCGACGAGACGCACGTCGTCGAACGGCTCCGGCTCGCGCACGGCGAACCCATGGCCCACCTGCGCAACCACCTGCCCACCGGGCTCCTCGACCTCGAAAGCACCCGCCTGGAGGCCACCGGCCTCTACCGCCTCATGCGCGCCGCGGGCCACACCCTGCACAGCGCCCGCCAGTCCGTCGGCGCCCGCGCCGCCACCGCCGAGGAGGCCGCCCTGCTCGCCGAGCCGGCCGGCGCCCCGCTCCTCACGATGCGCCGCACCACCTTCGACGACACGGGCCGCGCGGTCGAGTTCGGCTCCCACGTCTACCGTGCCTCGCGCTACTCCTTCGAGTTCCAGCTCCTCGTACGGCCGTAGACGGCCCCTCGGCCCCGGGCGTCAGAATGTTCTGACAAAGCCATTGACGCTCCGGCGCGCGCCCCGCTAGAACTCCCCCAGCCGCACCGAGGCGGCCGGGAGAAGAGGGGTGGTCCACCATGCGCACATCCCGCACGGTCATGCGCACATCCCGCACGGCGAAGGGCGTCACGGCCTGTCTGGCGGTGATCGCGCTCGCGGCCGGCTGTAGCAGCTCCGGCGGCAAGGACGACGAGGACACCTCCGGGGACGGCGGCGGGGGCGGCAAGGGCGTGAACACACCCCGCCTGAAGATCGCGATGATCACGCACTCGGGTGAGGGCGACACCTTCTGGGACATCGTCCGCAGCGGTGCCAAACAGGCGGCCGCCAAGGACAACGTCGAGTTCCTCTACGCCAACGACAAGGAGGCCAAGGGCCAGGCCGAGCTCGTCCAGTCCTTCGTCGACAAGAAGGTCGACGGGATCGTGGTGACCCTGGCCAAGCCCGAGGCGATGCGGTCCGTCCTCGGCAAGGCGGCGGACGCGGGCATCCCCGTCGTCACGATCAACTCGGGCGGCGAGTTCTCCGAGCGGTTCGGGGCGCTCAGCCACATCGGCCAGGACGAGTCGGTGGCGGGCGAGGCCGTCGGCGAGGAGCTCAACACGCGCGGAAAGAATAAAGCTCTCTGCGTCATCCACGAACAGGGCAACGTCTCCCTCGAACAGCGCTGCGCCGGGGTGAGGAAAACCTTCGACGGCACGGTCGAGAACCTCAACGTCGAGGGCACCAACGCGCCCGGCGCCCAGTCCTCCATCAGCGCAAAACTCCAGGCCACGAAGGACATCGACGCCGTCGTCACGCTGGGCGCGCCGATCGCCGCGTACTCGGTGAAGGCGAAGGACGAGGCGGGCAGCGAGGCGGAGATCGACACCTTCGACCTGAACGCCGAGGTCGTCAAGCAGCTCAAGGCCAAGGAGGTCGGCTTCGCCGTCGACCAGCAGCCCTACCTCCAGGGCTACCAGGCCGTCGACCTGCTCTGGCTCTACAAGACGAACGCCAACGTCCTGGGCGGCGGCAAGCCCGTCCTCACCGGACCCGCCGTCGTCACGAGGAAGGATGTGCCGAAGCTGGAGAAGTACACCGCTCGCGGTACCCGATGAACACACGCGTGATCCGCGTGGTCGATACTTGGGCGGCTGGGGCCGGGGATCCGGACCGGCCGCACAGAGCAGTAGAGCAAGAAGGGCACGGCGTCGTGACAAGGGTGAAGACAGGGGTACGCGCGGTGGGCGCCGTGCTGGTGGCGGTGCTCGGCGTGACCGCGGGACTGACCGGATGCAGCAGTACCGGCGGAAAGCGCGCGGAGGACGCCCGCAAGGCGGCCGCCGCGGGCGGGAAGGCGGCGGTGGACACACCGCGCTGGACCTTCGGCATGGTGACCCACTCGGGTGACGGCGACACGTTCTGGGACATCGTGCAGAGCGGCGCCAAGCAGGCCGCCGTCAAGGACAACATCAAGTTCCTGTACGCCCACGACGACGAGGCCCAGCAACAGGCCCAGCTCGTGGACTCCTACATCGACAAGAAGGTCGACGGGATCATCGTCACGCTGGCCAAGCCCGACGCGATGAAGGGCGCCCTGGCCCGCGCGAAGAAGGCCGGCATCCCGGTGATCACGGTGAACTCCGGTTCCGCGGAGTCCAAGGAGTTCGGCGCCCTCACCCACATCGGCCAGGACGAGACGATCGCGGGCGAGGCCGTCGGCGAGGAGCTCAACAAGCGCGGCAAGAAGAAGGCGCTCTGCATCCTGCACGAGCAGGGCAACGTCGGCCACGAGCAGCGCTGCGAAGGCGCCAAGAAGACCTTCGACGGCAAGCTCCAGAACCTGTACGTGACCGGCACCAACATGCCCGACGTGCAGTCCTCCATCGAGGCCCGCCTCCAGACCGACAAGTCCATCGACGCGGTCGTCACGCTCGGCGCGCCCTTCGCCGACACCGCCGTGAAGGCCGCCGACAGCGCGGGCAGCAAGGCCGAGGTCGACACCTTCGACCTCAACGAGAAGGTCGCCGCCGGCCTGAAGTCCGGCGACCTCGGCTTCGCCGTCGACCAGCAGCCCTACCTCCAGGGCTACCAGGCCGTCGACCTGCTGTGGCTGTACAAGTACAACGCCGACGTCCTCGGCGGCGGCAAGCCCGTCCTCACCGGACCGCAGATCGTCACCAAGGACCAGGCGGACGAGCTGGAGGACTACGCGAAGCGAGGGACCCGATGACCGCGAAAGCACCCGCGCCCGCACCCGCGCCCGCCCCGGCCTCCAGGACCGACGAACGCCTGGTCAAGACCTCACCGCTGAAGAAGCTGATGGGCCGCCCCGAGCTCGGCTCGGTCGTCGGCGCCGTCGCCGTCTTCATCTTCTTCTCGATCGTCGCGGACAGTTTCCTCCAGGCCACCAGCCTCGCCACGGTCCTGTACGCCGCCTCGACCCTCGGCATCATGGCGGTGCCGGTGGCGCTGCTGATGATCGGCGGCGAGTTCGACCTGTCGGCGGGCGTCCTCGTGACGACGTCCGCCCTCGTCTCGTCGATGTTCAGCTACCAGATGACGGCCAACGTCTGGGTCGGTGTCGGCGTCTCGCTGCTCGTCACCCTCGCCATCGGCGTCTTCAACGGCGTGATGCTGACGCGCACGGACCCGCCGAGCTTCATCATCACGCTCGGCACGTTCCTGATGCTGACCGGCATGAACCTCGGCTTCACCAAGCTGATCAGCGGCACGGTCTCCACCAAGTCGATCGCCGACATGGAGGGCTTCTCCTCGGCCAAGGACGTCTTCGCCTCGACGATCACCATCGGCGGCGTCGACTTCAAGATCACCATTCTGTGGTGGCTCGGCCTGATCCTGATCGCCACCTGGATCCTGCTGCGCACCCGCGTCGGCAACTGGATCTTCGCGGTCGGCGGCGGCGAGGACGCGGCCCGCGCGGTCGGCGTCCCGGTCGCCAAGACCAAGATCGGCCTCTACATGGGCGTCGCCTTCGGCGCCTGGATCTCCGGCCAGCACCTGCTGTTCAGCTACGACACCGTGCAGTCCGGCGAGGGCGTCGGCAACGAACTGATCTACATCGTCGCGGCCGTCATCGGCGGCTGCCTCATCACCGGCGGCTACGGCTCCGCCGTCGGCGCGGCCGTCGGCGCGCTGATCTTCGGCATGGTCAGCAAGGGCATCGTGTTCGCCGAGTGGAACTCCGACTGGTTCAAGTTCTTCCTCGGCGTGATGCTGCTCCTGGCGACCCTGCTCAACCACTGGGTCCGCAAGCGCGCGGAGGCGACGAAGTGACCACGGACATGACGCAGACCGACGCGGTCCCCGAGGACGGGGGCGGGCGTACGCCGCTCGTCGAGCTCGACGACGTCAGCAAGTACTACGGCAACATCCGCGCGCTCGAAGGCGTCTCCCTGGAGGTGCACGCGGGGGAGATCTCCTGCGTGCTCGGCGACAACGGCGCGGGCAAGTCCACCCTCATCAAGATCATCGCGGGTCTGCACAAGCACGACGCGGGCACCTTCCGCATCGAGGGCGAGGAGACGCGCCTCGGCTCGCCCCGCGAGGCCCTGGACCTCGGCATCGCCACGGTCTACCAGGACCTCGCCGTGGTCCCCCTGATGCCGGTCTGGCGCAACTTCTTCCTCGGCTCCGAGCCGACGAAGGGCACGGGACCGTTCCGCCGCATGGACGTCGACCTGATGCGCGAGACGACCCGCGCTGAGCTGCTCCGCATGGGCATCGACCTGCGCGACGTGGACCAGCCCATCGGCACGCTCTCCGGCGGTGAGCGCCAGTGCGTGGCGATCGCACGCGCCGTCTATTTCGGCGCGAAGGTGCTCGTCCTCGACGAGCCGACCGCGGCGCTCGGCGTCAAACAGTCCGGCGTCGTCCTGAAGTACGTGGCCGCGGCGCGGGACGCGGGTCTTGGCGTGGTCCTGATCACGCACAACCCGCACCACGCGTACCTGGTCGGGGACCGGTTCGTCCTCCTCAAGCGGGGCGTGATGTCCGGCTCCTACACCCGCGCGGAGATCTCCCTCGACGACCTCACCCGTGAGATGGCGGGCGGCTCCGAACTCGACGACCTCCGTCATGAGCTGGAGGGCCGCGGTTCAGCCTGACGGCTGGGGGCGCCCCGTCAGGGGCGCGGGGAACTGCGCGACCAGCCACGACGTGGCCGCAGACGCATCTGCTCAGTGCTCGGCAGACGCGTCTGCGGCCTTTCGTGGGCTGAGCGCGCAGTTCCCCGCGCCCCTGAGCTACCCGGCCCGGGGTCACCGGGAACGGCGCCCCCGCCCCGGGGTCCCGTGTGCGCGCCCCCGCGAGCGTGAGGCAGAATCGCCGCAATGAGCACCTACCGCGACCTCGCGCACCGCGGCTCCGCACGAGCCACCGTCCTGCGGACCGTGGGCACGCGTGAGCGCCGATCACATCTGACGGCGCCCCGCGTCAACACCGTCGGCATCGACATCGGCGGCACGAAGGTGATGGCGGGCGTCGTCGACCCCGACGGCAACATCCTGGAGACGCTCCGCACGGAGACCCCCGACAAGTCGAAGAGCCCCCGTGTCGTCGAGGACACGATCATCGAGCTGGTCCTGGACCTCTCCGACCGCCACGACGTGCACGCCGTCGGCATCGGCGCCGCCGGCTGGGTGGACGCGGACCGCAACCGCGTCCTGTTCGCCCCGCACCTGTCCTGGCGCAACGAACCGCTGCGCGACCGCATCTCCGGCCGCCTCGCGGTCCCGGTCATGGTGGACAACGACGCGAACACCGCCGCCTGGGCGGAGTGGCGCTTCGGCGCCGGCCGCGGCGAGGACCACCTCGTCATGATCACCCTCGGCACCGGCATCGGCGGCGCGATCCTGGAGGACGGCCAGGTCAAGCGCGGCAAGTTCGGTGTGGCCGGCGAGTTCGGGCACATGCAGGTCGTCCCCGGCGGCCACCGCTGCCCGTGCGGCAACCGCGGCTGCTGGGAGCAGTACAGCTCCGGCAACGCGCTGGTCCGCGAGGCCCGCGAGCTCGCCGCCGCGGACTCCCCGGTCGCGTACAACATCATCGAGCGCGTCAAGGGCAGCGTCCCCGACATCACGGGCCCCCTCATCACCGAGCTGGCCCGCGAGGGCGACGCGATGTGCGTCGAGCTGCTCCAGGACATCGGCCAGTGGCTGGGCGTCGGCATCGCCAACCTGGCGGCGGCCCTCGACCCGTCCTGCTTCGTGATCGGCGGTGGTGTCAGCGCCGCCGACGACCTCCTGATCGGCCCGGCCCGCGACGCCTTCCGCCGCCATCTGACCGGCCGCGGCTACCGCCCCGAGGCCCGCATCGCCCGCGCGCAGCTCGGCCCCGAGGCCGGCATGGTCGGCGCCGCCGACCTGGCCCGCCTGGTCGCCCGCCGCTTCCGCCGCGCCAACCGCCGCCGCGTGGAGCGCTACGAACGCTACGAGCGCTACGCAGAGGCGCGCCGCACCAACGACCGCACAGCCCAGGGAACCCAGTAGATGACCGTGCCCCGCCAGCCCTCGTCCCCGGACAGCCCCGGCGCACCCGAGCCGGACCGGGACGGGGGCAAGGCCCGCAAGACCGAGGACCGCAGCCACATGATCCGCCGCCGGTGGCTGACGGCGATCATCATCGTGCTGCTCATCGGCGTGCCCGCCGGCTACCTGGTGATCTCCGCGAACCAGAGCCGCAACAGCGGCCGCGACAAGGAGGACAAGTACTCGGCGACCGGCCTCACCGCGGGCTGGCCCTCCAAGGTGCAGCGCCGCCTGTACGAGGTGCCGGTCCAGCCGTACTCGGACGAGGTCGCCTACTACGAGACGAACAACTGGCGCACCAGCCGCCTCTACGTCCAGTTCCTCACCAGCAACGAAGGCCTGGAGAGGTTCCTCAAGCAGATCGGCACGGTCGAGGGCGCCCTCAAGCCGAACGACATCACCATCAGCAAGCGGGACCAGAACGTCGTCGGCTGGGAGTTCACGGGCCCGGGACCCTGGTCCGGCCTCACGCACGAGCAGGACGACCCGAAGCCGACGCAGGACGTCGTCGTGGACCGTTCGAACGCGGAGCACCCGATGGTGTACGTGGTGTCGACGACGACTCCCTGAACGGACGTACCGACGCTCTGAACACTGCGGGCTTGTGAAGATCGAGGCGATCTCCAGGCCAGGCCCGGCCCCGCCTCCTACGGTGTGGGCCATGACGAGAATCACGGAATCGGAGTCGGCGTACGACCGGCGCAGACTGAACCAGTGGTTAGCCGGGGAGGCCCGCGCCGAAGGGGTGGGGCGCCGCGACATGGTGCGGCTCCTCGCGGCCGCGGGCCTCGCCTCCGCGCTGCCGGTCGCCCTGTCGGCGCCCACGGCGGGCGCGGCGGGCCCGGGGAGCGCGGCGCGGCCGGTGCGGGCACGGGCGGCGGGGGAGGGCATCGTCAAGCCGCTGCCACCGGAGCTGTTCACCATCCACGGCACGAACGCGGAGACCCGCTTCGAAGCCCTCGCGGGCACCGGCCTCACCACGCCCGTCTCGCACTTCTTCGTCCGCAACCACACGACGACACCGCGCGTCGACGCCGCGTCCTGGAAGCTGCGGATCTGGGGCGACGGACTGACGGGCGCGGCACGGCAGTTCACCCTCGCCGAGCTGCGGAGCCTGCCCCCGGTGACACGCACGGCGTTCGTCGAGTGCGCGGGCAACGCCAGGAGGTTCTTCACGACCCAGCAGAACCAGTCCGTGCTCGGCACCCCGTGGTGCACGGGCGCCATCGGCGCGGCGCGCTGGCGCGGGGCCCGCCTCTCCGACGTCCTGCGCCGGGCGGGCCTCTCCCCGCGGGCGGTGGACGTGATGCCGCGCGGCCTCGACGACGAGTACGTCACGTCGAACGGCACGAACTACGGTCGCGTACGCCGTCCCATGCCGATCTCCAAGGCGCTGGACGACGTCCTCCTGGCGTATGAGATGAATGGCGAGCCCTTACCTCCCGACCACGGGTTCCCGGTCCGCCTCCTCGCCCCGTCCTGGGTGGGCATCTCCTCGATCAAGTGGCTGGGCGACATCGAGGTCTCGACCGTGCCCCTCTACTCACCCTGGAACACGGACTTCTACCGCCTCTACGGCGACGCGTACCCCTCCGAGGGCAGCGCCCCCCTGACCCGCCAGACCCTGAAGTCGGCCTTCGAACTCCCCTGGAACGCGCGCCTGTCCGCACACACCCGCCACCGGCTCACGGGCCGCGCCTGGTCGGCCGACGGCGCGGTCACCCGGGTCGAGGTCAGCACGGACGGCGGCGCGTCCTGGCGCGCCGCCCGCCTGCACGACCCCGGGCAGCGCGGCTCCTGGACCCGCTGGTCGATCCCGTGGACACCCCGCAAGTCCGGCCCCGCCGAACTCCTCTCCCGCGCCACGGACTCCACGGGCCGCACCCAGCCGGAGACGACGGTGCACAACACGCAGGGCTACCTGTTCGACGCGGTGCTGCGGCACGCGGTGACGGTGGAGGCCTAGGGCCTGCGGCAGTCACTCGGCGGCCGTCCACTTCTCGTACGCGGCGGCCGCCACCGCCAAGTCCTCCCACGCCATCCCCGCCGACTTGAACAGCCGGGGCCGTCCGTCGGCCGCCCGCACCTCGCCGCGGACCAGGGCGTCCAGCGTGTGCAGCTCCGCCATGTCGAAGGCCCCTTCGGCGGCGGCGAGCACCAGATCGCCGCACTCCCGCGCCGCCACCTCGCGGGACTCCGCCACCACCGTGGCGCGGCCCACCAGCGGGGCGTCGACCTCGCGGGCGTCCGGCTCGTGCGAGCCGACCGCAGCGACCGTCGCACGGCCGGGCAGCAGGGCGCTGTCGAAGAGGGGTTCGCGGGCCGTGGTGCAGCAGCAGACCACGTCCGCGTGGGCCACGGCCTCCGGGCTCGCCGAGGCCGCCGTGAGCCCGGCGGCGCGGCATCGGTCGACGAAGGCCGCCACCCGGCCGGGATGCCGCGCGACGACATCGACGTGACGCAGCGCGGGCCGCACCGCCCGTACCGCCTCGACGTGCCCCCAGGCCTGCGGCCCCGTCCCGAAGACGACCAGCCGACGGGCCTCCGGGACCGCCAGGTGCCGCACCGCGACACCGGACAGCGCCGGAGTGCGCAGCGAGGTCAACGCGATGCCGTCCAGGAGGGCCAGTGGCGTGTGCGTCACCCCGTCCAGGAGGAGGTACATGCCCTGGACGCGGGGGAGGCCGCGGGCCGCGTTGCCCGGCGTGACGGTGGCGACCTTCACGCCGGCGTACGACGCCGTGGCCGACGGCATCATCAACAGCTGCCCCCCGGGCACGTCCACGACTGCGCGGGCAGGCTCCGCGGCCGGATCGAGCCCCGCGCCGAGGACGGCCTCCAGCGCGTCGACGGCGGCGGACATAGGGACGAGCCGGCCCACTGCCGCGGCGTCGAGGTACGGCGTGGCGCCGGCGTGTGTGCTCTGTGCGGGCTGTGCGGTCCGTGCGGTTCGTACGCTCATGCAGCTGCCCCTACCCCTTCCGTTCCCGGACGACCGGACGCTTTGCGCCATCCGCCGCGCCGGACCAACCCGCGACGGGGAACCCGCGGCCCGCTCCGTGAACGCCGCCACGCAGCTGACCCCCGCCCCGGGCCGGCAGGCAGGCCAGCTGCCGTCCGGTCGGTGGACAACTCGGTGTGCGAGGCCGCCGAAACCGGGTAACGTCTCGGTCATGTTCTTCCAGACGCCGATTTACGAGTGAGAGCGTGACGGGCTCCTGCTGACGCACTCCGATGTCGCCGCGCCCGTCCCCCACCGATAAATCCGTAGGTCACTTCACACCCTCACCATTCCGGGAGAACCCGTGAGCAAAAACATCAACAACCCTGTGGGCATGGGCGGCGGCAAGCGCAAGAGGCTGTCCCGCGCCGAGCGGCAGAACAACGGCCCGCACCGCAACCTCGACCGCCAGGGTGCCGCCGACCAGAAGGCGGAGCTGGTGCGCAAGATGCGCGAGAAGGTGGGCGCGGCCGAGCGCGACGACACCGCACAGAGCTGACACATCGCCGCCGCAGGGCGGCACCACATGGGCCAGGGCCCGGACCGCGACGCGCGCTCCGGGCCCTGCTGTCCCACCGGGCGCGACTGGCCCCCGTCCGCGTCCTAGAGATCAGCCGAGACCACGATGGGCGGCCCACAATGCCCCGGCACGACTGGCAGCCTCGGAGACCAGAGCCGCCAATTCGGGTTCATCAGGGACAGGGAACGAGACATACCCGCCCCGGCCACCACCAACCGGCCTGCCATAGGCCTTCACGGCGAGATGACCGTCCGGTAGGAGCCGCACGTTGAGCGTGGTCAGCGTGAACGCTTCCCCGCGTCGAGTATCCGTCCACCGGAGCGCCTGCGGGATCGCGACATTGATCGCCAGAGCACTTGCGTCCAGATCACTGCTCATGGATGGATGATCCCACGCGCTGCACCACAAACGGTCGCCACCGGCTAATGCCCAGCCGATAATCCGAGGATGACTCCTGAGGTGCATGCATTCGTCTCCGACGGCCCGCTCCCCGACTGGGACGCCGACGAAGCAGAGATCGACAGACGCGTCGCTCAACTCGACGCGATCGCCAAGCCGGTGACCGATGAGGAAGCCATCGCCTTGGCCGACTGTTTCGGCCCCGACGACTGCTACGGCGTCGCCTGGACCCTCCTGCACCTCATCGAGACCGCCCCGAACCCCGTAGTGCGGCAACGCCCCGCCCCGGATGCCAACGAGTGGCACCATCGGCTCTACGACCGAGCTGCGGCCGTGTGCGAAGAGCCCGACCTGAGGAACACGAAGAAGTCGTCGATTTCCAGTCCCTCTTCGTCGGTGAGGGAGGGCACGCGCCACGCCAATCGGGCGCCGTGTTCCATGAACGCGGAGGGAAGCCCCGTGCCGTAGGCCTCCACGTACTCGGCCGTGTCGCGGCGCCAGTAGAAGGTCCCGTCACTGTGCAGAGCCGACCCGCCCATGACGGAGAACTCGCTTCCCACGACGTCCTCGGTGAATCCCATGAGAGCGATGATCACAGGTGCCGTCCGCTCCGCAGGTATGCCGCCACGCGTCCGCGTTCTTTCACGGGCAGTTGCCCGGAGAGTTCCCGGATCTCGTCCGCGCGGCCGGCCCTCGACGGCAAACCTGGCAAGAAGACCGACCAGCAGCGCAACCTCGAGTACGGGGGATCGGACCGGCGTGATCACCGCCTACCGCAGAGGGGTGCAGAAGTGCCCGTCATGGGTCAACCGCCAGCGACCGTCTCCCCAGACGTACTGTTCCGTACGCAGTGCGCCGTCGCGGATGCGCTGTGGCACTACACCACCACCCCGGTCGCCAAGCCGTACTACGTGCGCGGGTGCATCCCAGACCTGGACGAGCCTCGGGTGACCGTTGCGCTGTGGACCGGCCCGGCGGCGCGCGAGAAGAAGAACCTCTTCCTGTCCATCCCGCTCGTGTCCGACGGTGTGGCCCTCTCGGCGACACACATCACCTTGGGGCTGCTGCGGCTGGGCCGGGGAACCCATATGTTCGGCTTCACCGGCCACCGGTTCGACGGCAAGCGCGTCCTCAACGGCAGCGCACTGGTCGAGGGTGTCGCGGCGGCTCCACCACTTGGGGAGAGTGGCGAGCGGCAGGGGCCCAGGGGCTTCTACTTCGAGCGGCCCGGACGGTTGACGAAGTACTGAGCAGAGCCGACCCAGAGCCCGCGTTCGCCGTGCGGCGCTGGGTCTGTTGTGTTCGCCACGCGAAGGACCACTGCGTTGGAGGCCCGATGCTTACAGGGGATCGCTGGACGCTGTCGTACAACGTGAACAGTTTCGACAACAGATGGACGTCGGAAGGTGCGGCGGCCGCCCACTGGTCTTCGCTCACGACGCACGGGGCCGCGAAGTATCGCGGGCTTTCGGCCGGCCCGACCGGCCCGTCACTCTCACCTCAGCCTGGAACGAATGCGACCGTCTGATATCGCAAGTCCTGGCCACTCCTGACCGCATCGTGCGAGACCTCGGTTACGACTACCGTGCTGACGGGCTCTTGGAACGAATATCCGACCGGCTGCTCGGGACAAGTACGTCCTTCGAACTGGACCTGGCCGGCAGGCCGCGGCACGTCACAGCCGAGAACTGGACCGAGGAATACGCCTATGACCCCGCGGGCAACCAGACCCAGGAGCACTGGCCCGAAGGCCATGCTGACGAAGCGCGACTGGACGATCGACTACGACCTGCTGAAATAGGTGAACGTGGATGGCCATTGACCTCGTGCTGGACCCGCCTCGCGGTGTGGCGCCGGTGAGGCTCGGCATGACACTCGAAGAGGCTGTAGAAGCGGTGTCTGGCTGGGGTACACCAAGGGTCTTCGGCCCCTTCGCCCATGACCCTTCAATCGATTTCGACATCGAGTTGGACAGGGTGGGATTCCAGGCACTCCTGGAGAGGGACGAGCGCGTCACCGCGGTCGAACTGTGGTGGCCCGGCGAAGGCCGAGTGTCCACGACGCGCGTTCTCCTGGAGGGCGACGACGTATTCACCACGCCGGCTGACGAGATCCTGGAACGAGCCGCAGCTCGCGGCTGGACCGTGGACGCGTCCAATCCCGAGCGGCCGTTCATTCCGGGAGTGACCCTGGCCTTCACGCGGGAGACGTCCCAGGAGGTGCCACGCGACCGGCACGGACTCCCCACGTACTTCACGTCCGTCCTCGTCGGCGACGAAAACTACAAATAGCCCTGCCGCAAACGATCGTCTCGCGTAACCCGCCGCCGAGCACCGGTTGTCGGGCTTACCACCAGGCTCGGCTTTGCAGCTCTCCGCTGAGCGGCGGGCACAGTAAACGACTTCGCGGGTGGCGCCTTCAGGCCACCCACGCCTGTGCGGTCTGGCCCTCGTGCTGAGACTCGTGCAGTTCAAGGCGTACACGGCGCTGGTGCCCTCGGCGACGAGGAGTCATACGAGCGCGCGCAGGACTACTACGAGCGTCGGATCAAGGAGGGGAAGACCCGTCGCGGAATTGTTCGTTGCCTCAAGCGCTACGCGGCCCGCGAGGTATTCAACCCGGTCAAAACGGTATCCAGCGCCCCCCTGTTATAGGGACGTCCGTGACAGATGAGAGGGTCGGGCGAGTGAGCGAGACACCGAAGAGCACCCTGCAATACCGCTTCGACGGGCCAGAAGACGCCCCGGTCCTGATCCTGGGTGCCTCACTGGGTACCACCTGGCACATGTGGGACCGGCAGATACCCGAGCTGATCCGGCACTGGCGCGTGTTCCGGTTCGACATGCCCGGGCACGGTGGGGCGCCCGCGCACCCGTGCGGGTCCGTGGGGGAGCTCGCCGAGCGGCTGCTCGCGACGCTCGACGAGCTCGGCGTGCAGCGCTTCGGATACGCGGGCTGCGCCTTCGGCGGCGCCATCGGCATCGAGCTCGCGCTCCGGCACCCCCAGCGCGTCGCCTCGCTCGCGCTGATCGCCGCGTCGCCGCGGTTCGGCACGGCCGACGAGTTCCGCCAGCGCGGCGTCATCGTGCGCAGCAACGGTCTCGACCCCATCGCCCGGTCCGCCCCCGACCGCTGGTTCACGCCCGGCTTCGCCGCCGCCCAGCCCGCCATCACCGACTGGGCCGTGCAGATGGTGCGGACCACCGACCCCGGCTGCTACATCGCCGCCTGCGAGGCCCTCGCCGCCTTCGACGTGCGCGCCGAGCTGGGCAGGATAGGGGTGCCGACGCTGGTGCTCGTGGGCTCCGAGGACCAGGTCACGGGGCAGGGCGAGGCCCGTACGCTCGTCGCCGGCATCCCCGACGCGCGGCTCGCCGTCGTGCCCGCCGCCTCGCACCTCGCGCCGGTCGAGCAGCCCGCCGCGGTCACCGACCTCCTCGTACGCCACTTCACGTCGGCCTGGCAGCCCGCCACCGAGGCGACCGTCGGGCAGTCGGCGATCTCCGCGCCGCCCGTCAAGCCCGTCCTCGCCCCGCCGCCCGTCGCGCCCGTCGCCGAGATCGCCGCCGCGGAGCAGCCCGCGGCCGTGGTGGGTGGGGCAGGACCTGACCTGTACGAGGCGGGGATGAAAGTTCGCCGCGAGGTGCTGGGCGACGCGCACGTCGACCGGGTGCTCGACGCCGCGGACGACTTCTCCGGAGACTTCCAGCAGCTCATCACGCGGTACGCCTGGGGTGAGGTGTGGAACCGGCCCGGTCTCGACCGCCGCTCCCGCAGCTGTGTCACGCTCACCGCGCTCGTCGCGGGCGGCCACCTCGACGAGCTCGGCTTCCACACCAGGGCCGCGCTGCGCAACGGCCTCACCCCGGCGGAGATCAAGGAGGTCCTGCTCCAGGCCGCCGTCTACTGCGGCGTCCCCGCGGCGAACTCCGCCTTCAAGGTCGCGCAGGCCGTGATCCGTGAGGAAACCACGCCGCAGGAGTAGCAGGATGGGAGGCATGACGACTTCCTCCGACACCTCCTCCACGCGCGCGGAGCGCATCACGTTCACGAAGAAGTCCCACGCGTGCGTGCGTCTCGAAAAGGACGGGCGCACGCTCGTCGTCGACCCCGGCGGCTTCAGCGAGGACGACGCGGCGCTCGGCGCCGACGCGATCCTGGTCACGCACGAACACCCGGACCACTTCGACGAGGGCCAGCTGCGGGCTGCCCTGGAGGACCGCCCCGACGCCGAGATCTGGACGCTCAGGTCCGTCGCGGACCGGATCTCGGCCGCCTTCCCCGGGCGCGTGCACACCGTCGGGCACGGCGACACGTTCACGGCCGCCGGGTTCGACGTCCAGGTCCACGGCGAACTGCACGCGGTCATCCACCCGGACATCCCGCGGATCACGAACGTGGGGTATCTGGTGGACGGCGCGGTGTTCCATCCCGGCGACGCGCTCACCGTCCCCGACCAGCCCGTCGAGACGCTGATGCTGCCCGTCATGGCCCCCTGGAGCAAGATCTCCGAAGTGATCGACTACGTACGCGAGGTCAAGCCCCGGCGCGCCTACGACATCCACGACGCGCTCCTCACCGACCTCGCCCGGCCGATCTACGACAACCAGATCGGCGCCCTCGGCGGGGCCGAGCACCTGCGTCTGACGCCGGGGGAGAGCGCCGACCTCTGACTGTCAGTGCCGCCCGGTAGGTTGTGAGGCATGCGCATTGCGACCTGGAACGTGAACTCGATCACCGCTCGTCTGCCGAGGCTCCTGGCCTGGCTGGAGGCCACCGGCACGGACGTCGTGTGCATACAGGAGACCAAGACGACGGCCGAGGGCTTCCCCGCCGAAGCCCTCCGCGAGCTGGGGTACGAGTCGGCGGTGCACGCCACCGGCCGGTGGAACGGCGTGGCGCTGGTCTCCAAGGTCGGCCTCGAAGACGTCGTCCCGGGCCTGCCGGGCGACCCCGGGTACGACGGCGTGCAGGAGCCCCGAGCCATCTCCGCGACCTGCGGCCCGGTCCGCCTCTGGTCGGTGTACGTGCCGAACGGCCGCGAGGTCGACCACGCGCACTACACGTACAAGCTCCAGTGGTTCGAGGCCCTGAAGGCCGCGGTCGCCGGGGACGCGGGCGGCTCCCGCCCCTTCGCCGTCCTCGGCGACTTCAACGTCGCGCCGACCGACGACGACGTCTGGGACCCCGCGCTCTTCGTCGACTCCACGCACGTCACCCCCGCCGAGCGCGCCGCCCTCGCCTCCCTGCGCGAGACGGGCCTGACGGACGTCGTGCCGCGCCCCCTGAAGTACGACCACCCGTTCACGTACTGGGACTACCGCCAGCTCTGCTTCCCCAAGAACAAGGGCATGCGCATCGACCTCGTGTACGGGAACGAGCCGTTCGCGAAGGCCGTCTCCGACGCGTACGTGGACCGCGAGGAGCGCAAGGGCAAGGGCGCGTCGGACCACGCACCGGTGGTGGTCGACCTGGACGTATAAGACCTCACGGCACCAGCAGGCGCAGGTCCACCGACTCCGCCAGCGCCGCGAGCCCCGCGTCACCCGGGTGCAGGTGGTCCCCGCTGTCGTAGGCGGGCAGCATCCGCGCCGGACGGGCGGGATCACGCAGCACCGCGTCGAAGTCGAGCACCGCGTCGAAGTCGTCCGTACCCCGCAGGTACGCGTTGACCTTCTCGCGCTGTGCGTCGGCGGCCGCGGTGCAGAGCCTCTCGCCCTCGCACGGTGCGATCGTCGCCGCCACCGCCCGCAGCCCGCGCGCGTGGGAGCGGTCCGCGATCTCCCGCAGGCCGGCGATCACCTGGTCGGCCGAGGCGCCCCAGCGGACGTCGTTGACGCCCTCGAAGACGACGACGGTGCGTGCCGACGTCTGGGCGAGGACGTCGCGGTCGAGGCGGTGCAGGGCGCTCACGCCGCCCGTGTCGGTGGAGACGCCGTCGCCGGGGTAGCGGTCGGCGACCACGCGGTTGGCGGAGATGCCCTGGTTGAGGACTCCGTAGCGCGGCACGGTGGACTGGGCCCGGAGGCGGTCGGCCAGGACGTCGGGCCAGCGCCGGTTGGCGTCCTGCGTGGACTTCACGCCGTCCGTGATCGAGTCGCCGAGCAGCACCACGGACCCGGGCCCGCCGCCCACGTCGACGCCGGTGAGCAGCGGCCACGTCGTGATCGTCGAGGTGTACGCGGCCGGGGAGCCGTCAGCCGTGTGGTCCCCGGGGCCGCTGACGTACGACCGCTGGATGGCCTGGCTGTGCACGGGGGCCGCCGCCACGGGACCCGGCAGGTGGAAGCTGACCAGGAGGTTCGCGTCGGCGGGCACGTCGAAGTCGAGCGGATCGCTGAACGCCTGGGCGCCCGCCGGGATCTCCGTCTTGGACGAGCCGCGGAAGGACAGCCTCCGGGGCTCGCCCTTCGCGCCCGCTCCGGACCCCTGCACCGCCACCGTCGCGCCGCCGATCCGTACCGGAGCCGCCGCGAAGGTGTTGTCGAGCCGGACGCGGACCCGCGGCCCGCCCGTGCTCGTGTGGACGACGAGCCGCACGGTCCGGTCGGCCCAGGGCGCCACCGCCGTGTAGCCCGAGGTCGACGCCGACCAGGTGCCCGTCCAGCCCCTCGCCTCCGTCCGCACGGACAGCGCGAAGACGTGCAGGTCGGCGGCGCCGGGGTCGCGCGGCAGCCGCACCGAGGCGACCTCGCGCCCCCGGGCCAGCGGCACGGTCACCACGTAAAGACGTGCCTTCTCGGCGAGCCGGCCGCCGGGCGTGTTGATGTGCGGCAGGGCCACGGACTTCGTGGCGAGCGGGCCCGAACGCCAGTCCGGGGCGGTGAGCCGGAAGCCGCCGCGCGAGCCGTCCCGGTACCGGACCGTCCCCGTGCCGCTCGCCTCGCCGCCCGTGCCCGCGACCAGGAAGGCGAGGGCGTCGCCCCGGCCGCGCAGCCGCACCGACTGCCCGTCGGCCCGCACGTTGTCCGGGGCGCCCGGCGTGGTGCGCGGCCAGGTGAGGCGGGCCCCGTCGACGGCGAGGGACCGCCCCGGAGTCCACCCCGCCGCCGCCAGGTCCCGCGCGGAGAGCGAACCGCCCGCCCCGTCGAAGTCCGCGTCGGCGGGCCGGGCGTCGTCGCTCACCGCGCGGTTGTCGAAGAGCCGCTCCAGCGGGAGCGGCACAGGTGCGTGCGGGGCCGCGGCCTGCGCCGATGCCACCGGTACGAGGCCCGTGAGCAGGGCGAGCACGGCGGCCGCCCCCCAGATACGTCTACGTCGGCGCACGACAGACCCCTCCTGAGTTGGCGGATGCGCCACGAAGCTAAGGAGACGCGGGAGGCAAGTCAATGAGGGGCGTGTGAACGCGACGCGAACTCGCCGGCCGCGTCGGACGGCCCGTCAGCGGTCCGCCGACACCAGCCCCTTCTCGTACGCGATGATCACCAGCTGCACCCGGTCCCTGGCGCCGAGCTTGGCGAGCAGCCGGGTCAGATAGGTCTTCGCGGTGGCGACGCTGAGGCAGAGCTCCCCGGCTATCTCGGTGTTCGAGAGGCCGCGGCCGACCAGGGTGAGCACCTCGCGTTCGCGCTGCGTGATGCCCTCGACCGGCGCGTCGCGCGGCGGCGTGTGCACGGGACGGTCCGCGAACTCCTTGATGAGGCGGCGTGTGACGCTCGGCGCGATCAGGCCGTCGCCGCTCGCGACGGTCCGCACCGCCGCGAGGATGTCGTCCAGGGCCATGTCCTTCACGAGGAACCCGGCGGCCCCCGCGCGCAGCGCCCCGTACACGTAATCGTCGTCGTCGAACGTGGTCAGGACGACGACGTGCGCGGGCGCCCGGCCCGACGTGATCAGCTGGGTGGCCTCGATGCCGTCCATGCCCGGCATCCGGATGTCCATGACCACGACGTCCGGGCGCAGCTCGGCGCACCGGCGGACCGCCTCGTCGCCCGACGCCGCCTCACCGGCGACCTCGATGTCCGGGGCCTCGGTGATGACCATGCTCAGGGCGGTGCGGACGAGGGGCTGGTCGTCGACCAGGAGGACGCGGATCGTCATCGGGCGCCCGCCGCGGCCGGGACGGGCAGCCGGGCGCTCACCCGGAAGCCGCCTTCGGGGCGTGGCGCGGCGCTGAACTCGCCGTGCAGCAGGGCGACGCGCTCACGCATGCCGAGCAGGCCGTATCCGGTGCCGTGCGGCCGCGCACCTGGGCGGGCCCGTCCGGAGTCCTCGATCTCGATGACGACCTCCTCGTCGCGGTGGTCCACGGACACCGTGCAGGACGTGACGCCCGCGTGCCGCACCACGTTGGTGACGGACTCCTGGATGACGCGGAACGCCGACAGGTCGACGTCCGCGGGCAGCGGCCGCCGTTCACCGCGCCACACCACGTCCACACGGACCCCGGCGGCCGTCGTCGACGCGGCGAGCCGCGCCACGTCCGCGAGGCCCTCGGCCGGACCGCGGGGCACCGGCTCCCGCGCGCTCCGCGGTCCGTGGCCGGGGTCGCTCTCGCGCAGCGCGCCCAGCATCCGGCGCAGCCCGGCCAGGGTCTCCCGGCCCGCCTTCTCCACCGCGACCATCGCCTCGCGCGCGCCCGCCGGCTGGGTCTCCACGACCCGCGCCGCCGCGCCCGCCTGCAGCGCGATGATGCCGATGCTGTGCGCCACCGTGTCGTGCATCTCCCGGGCGATGCGGAGCCGTTCGGCGGTGACGGCCTGCGCGGCGGCCTGCGCGCCGAGCCGCTCCGTGTAGGCGCGGGCCTGCCGCACCGAGTTGCCGACCAGCCAGGCGACGGCGGCCGTCAGGGCGACGGTCCGCCAGTCGGACCAGCTGGAGCTGAGGGTGTGGTCGAGGCGCAGGGGAAGGCCGAGGAGCTGCCGCAGCAGCGCGTAGCCGGGCAGGGCGCAGAGCGCCAGGACGACGGCGGTGGCGCGGGCCCGGCGCGCCCCGGTCGCCACGACGTAGCCCATGGCGATGTCGACCGCCGCGTACTGCGCGAATCCGATGTTCGTCGCGCCGATCGCGAGGGTCGCGACGTACGAGGCGGCGACGAGCAGCCCGAGCGCCACCAGCGGGCGGCGGCCCAGCAGCCGCACTACGGCCAGTGCCGTGCCCGCCGCGACGGCCACGAGCAGCCACTCCCACGGCTCGGGCGCCTCCTGCGTGCTGGTCGGCAGCCACGAGATCCCGTAGTACGCACGGGCGGCGGAGACCATGCCGAGCCACCAGGCGAGGGCCGCCCAGACGCCCGGCGTCGCGTGCTTGAGCAGGGATACCGGCTGCTTGAGCAGGGATATCGGCGGGGTGGCTGACATGCGCCGATCGTAGCCAGCAAGCCGTGCGCCGGGAATCGACCACGGGTGTACGACCCCGGTCGACAGCCGCGGCCGCCGGGGTCGGAGCAGGCCGGGCCGTCACGGGCCCCCCGCCCCTATCCGCTCATTCCGTGATCAACTGATGCAAGATACATTCTTGGACACACGGAATCTTGGACATACGGAATCAGCGCCAGGCCGCGCATCCGGCGGGCGCCACCCGACGGAGAGGCCGACCATGAACATTCCGTTCCTCGACAAATGGCGCAGGCGGCACTCCGGGACGGACGGGTCCGAAGGGCTCGCGGCCGCGTTCGAGGAGGACCCGGACGGCGTGGCCGCGCTGCTCTCCGAGTGCGAGCTGCTCCGCTCCCAGGCGAGCGCCGCCGGGCTCGAACTGGACGACTCCCCGGCGTCGTTGGCGGCCCTGGACCAGCTCCTGCCGCGCTGGCGCGACGATCCCGAGCTGCTGCCCTGGCTCGGCAACGACGCGGGGCTCTACCTGGGCACCGTCGTGGTGCGGACGGTGCCGGGCGCCACCTGGCACGTCTGGCCGGGCGGCAGCCCCGTCGTGCGGCTGAAGACCGGGCGGGACATCCACGTCGTCGAGGCGGGGCTCGACTGGGCGGTGCAGGGGGCGCCGCAGCTGTCACAGGTGTATGGAGAGGCCTCCGAGACGTGAGGAGGAGGCTCCGAGCACGGCAGACGTAACCGGAATTGCGTCAAATACGGTTAATGCCCATAAGTACGTGTCGTCCAGTAAGTCCCGTTTTCACGTGGATAGTTTGCGCGGACGTACACAGCTGAGAGTGGGCAGGTCTTGCCATGGCCGTCGATCCTTTGATCGAGCTGCGCGATGTGAACAAGTACTACGGAGAGCTGCATGTCCTCCAGGACATCAACCTCACCGTCGGCAAGGGGGAGGTGGTCGTGGTCATCGGCCCTTCGGGGTCGGGCAAGTCAACGCTCTGCCGGACGATCAACCGGCTCGAGACCATCCAGTCGGGCGAGATCAGGCTCGACGGGCAGCCGCTGCCCGCCGAGGGCAAGGCACTCGCGAGGCTCCGCGCCGAGGTCGGCATGGTCTTCCAGTCCTTCAACCTCTTCGCAAACAAGACCGTCCTCCAGAACGTCTCCCTGGCCCAGATCAAGGTGCGCGGCCGCGGGAAGGACGAGGCGGAGCAGCGGTCCCGCGAACTCCTGGAACGCGTCGGCCTGGCCGCGCACGCCGAGAAGTACCCGGCACAGCTCTCCGGCGGCCAGCAGCAGCGCGTGGCCATCGCCCGCGCGCTGGCCATGGACCCCAAGGCGCTGCTCTTCGACGAGCCGACCTCGGCCCTCGACCCCGAGATGATCAACGAGGTCCTCGAAGTCATGCAGCAGCTCGCGCGGGAGGGCATGACCATGGTCGTCGTCACCCACGAGATGGGCTTCGCCCGCTCCGCCGCCAACCGCGTCGTGTTCATGTCCGACGGCCGCATCGTCGAGGACCGGACCCCCGAGGAGTTCTTCACCCGCCCGGAGAGCGAACGCGCCAAGGACTTCCTCTCCAAGATCCTCAAGCACTGACGGGGGAGGGGACGTGAGGAGAGACTCCATGCGTACGACGCGCCTGCTCGCGGCGCTCGTGCTCGCCGCCTGCGCCGCCGCCGCGTGCGGCAAGGAGGGCAGCCCGCCCACCAAGGGGCCCGCCGCCGACGAGCTGCCGAAGTACCGGATCGCGACCGGCTTCCAGCTGCCGGAGTCGGGGACCTGGAAGAAGGCGAAGAGCCGCGGCCGCTTCGTCGTCGGCGCCAAGGAGGACCAGCCCTACCTCGGCGAGAAGGACCCGGCGACCGGGACCTACTCCGGCTTCGACATCGAGATCGCCAAGCTGGTCTCGGCCTCGCTCGGCCTGGACCCCCGGCGGATCGAGTTCAAGACCATCGCGTCGGCCAACCGCGAGACCGCCCTTCAGAACGGGCAGATCGACTACTACGTCGGCACCTACACCATCAACGACAACCGCAAGAAGCTCGTCGGCTTCGGCGGCCCCTACTACCTGGCGGGCCAGGGCCTGCTGGTGCGCAGCGACGAGGACGACATCAAGGGACCCGGGGACCTGGCCGGCAAGCGTGTCTGCTCGGCCGCGGGATCGACCCCGTACCAGCGGATCCAGAAGGAGCACCCGAAGGCCACCCTCGTCGCCTACGACACGTACTCGGTCTGCGTCGACAACCTGCTGACCTATCAGGTCGACGCCGTCACCACCGACGACGCGATCCTGATCGGCTACGCGGCCAAGGTGCCCGACGAACTGAAGGTGGTCGGCAAGCCGTTCTCCGAGGAGCCGTACGGCATCGGGGTGCCCCGGGGCGACGACGCCCTCCGGTTCGCCGTCGACGACGCCCTCGCCGCCGGCGAGAAGAACGGCGACTGGAAGAAGGCGTACGACGCCACGCTCGGCCTCTCCGGGGTCCCCGCGCCGAAACCGCCCGCCATCGACCGCTACCCGGCGAGCTGAGGAGGCGTCGTGGACGTACTGACAGACAACTTCTCCACGTTCGGCGAGGGCTTCCTCGGGACCGTCGAACTCACCGTTTTCGCCTCGCTCCTGGCGCTCCTGCTGGGCTTCGTCATGGCGTCGTTCCGGGTGGCGCCCGTGGGGTCCCTCCGGGCGTTCGGCACGGTGTGGGTGACGGTCCTGCGCAACACCCCGCTCACGCTGCTCTTCTTCGCGGTGCTCCTCGGCCTGCCGCGCTTCGGACTCGTGCTCCCCTTCAAGGTGTTCGCCGTGCTGGCCCTCGGCTGCTACACCTCGGCCTTCATCTGCGAGGCGCTCAGGTCCGGCATCAACACCGTGCCCAAGGGGCAGGGCGAGGCGGCCAGAAGCCTCGGCATGAGCTTCGGGCAGACGCTGTCGGTGGTCGTGCTGCCGCAGGCCTTCCGGTCCGTCATCGCGCCGGTCGGCTCCAACCTCATCGCGCTCGCCAAGAACTCGGCGATCGCGGGCGCGTTCAGCGTCACCGAACTGCTCGGCACGTACAAGACGCTCAGCGAGCTGGGCTACAACATCATCTGGACGTTCGTCTGGATCGCCCTCGGCTACCTCATCATCACCCTCGCCATCAGCGCGATCTTCAATGTCCTCGAAAAGCGCTGGGGAGTCGCCCGATGAAAGCCCTCTCCCACGATTCCACCGCCCTCTACGACATCCCGGGCCCGAAGACCGTGCGCCGCCACAAGCTGTACGGCGTCCTCTCCACCCTGATCGTGCTGGCGCTCGTCGGGTGGGTCCTGTACCTGCTGTTCGACACCGACCAGTTCACGGCCACGAAGTGGACGCCGTTCGAGTACGAGGGCATCCAGGAGCTGCTTCTGCGGGGCCTCGGCAACACGCTCAAGGCTTTCGCCATCTCCGCCGTTCTCGCGCTCGCGCTCGGCGGACTGCTCGCCATGGGACGGCTCTCCGACCACCGGCCCGTGCGCTGGCTCGCCACGCTCGTCGTGGAGTTCTTCCGCGCGATGCCCGTGCTCGTGATGATCTTCTTCGTCTTCGTGGCGCTGAAGGTCCAGCCGCTGCCCGCGCTGGTCACCGGGCTCACGCTCTACAACGGCTCCGTACTCGCCGAGGTCTTCCGATCCGGCGTCAACTCCGTGGAGAGGGGACAGCGGGAGGCGGCCTACGCGCTCGGAATGCGCAAGACACAGGTCATGGGACACGTCCTCGCACCGCAGGCCGTGCGGGCCATGCTGCCCGCCATCATCAGCCAGCTGGTGGTGGCCCTGAAGGACACCTCGCTCGGATATCTGATCACCTACGAGGAGTTCCTCCATGCCGGGAAGCTCATCGCGTCGAACCTCGACTACGATTTGCCGTTCATCCCCGTTGTCATGGTGATCTCACCGATCTACATCGGGATGTGCATGTTGCTGTCGTGGTTCGCCCAGTGGGTGTCCAGGCGTCAGCGGCGCAATCCCAAGACCGAGGCCGCGGACGTGGCCCCGGCGGAACCAGGGACGCTGCTGCCAGGTGCGCGGTAGCTGAAGCAGGCCCACCCGGCAGCAGCCGGAGATCACTGCTCGCGCAGGGGTACGGACAGGTACGACGGGTCCGTCGCCGGCGAGGAGAAGGTCAGCTGCGCGCCGGACGGGTTGTGCTCGATGTAGAGCGGGTCGACCGTGTCGACCACCAGGGCGAGCCGGTGGCCCGCCGGGACGTCGTAGGCCGTGGAGAACAGCTCCAGGTCCACGCCGAACGGCTTGCCGGGCGTCTTGCCGTGGAAGGTGTACGGCGCGTTGCTGACCAGCTTGCCGAGGCCGAGCGGGCCCACGTCGTAGAGGTACGCGACGAGGGTGCCGCTCTCCTTGGTGCTGGTGAGCGTGGTGTGCAGCTTCGCCGTCCCCCGCACCCGCTGGGCCGACGCGTACCGCTCCGACTGCCAGACGCCCGTGTAGCGGCGCGGGAGCAGCGGCACCGAGGCCGTCGGCGGGACCTTGAGGAACTGCTCCAGGGCGTTCGAGAGGATCGCGATGCCGCCGTTGGCGCCCGAGTCGACGTTCGCGCGGATCGTGGTGGTGCCCGCCATGGCGATCTTCTTACGGGTGGGGCCGACCGACTTCCAGTCCGGATAGCCCTCGTAGCCGCCGGTGGACCGGGACTTGATCTGGACCGGCTGCTCCTTGTCGATGCCGTTGTCCGCGCCCTTGAGGTAGTGGTCGAACCACCGCTGCGTGGAGGTCCAGGTGTCGTTGGGCAGGCCGAGCAGGCCGGTCGCCTCGGCCGTCGCGTGGTCGCCGGGGCGGAACTCCAGGCGCTTGGGTCCTGTCAGGCGCTCGTAGAACTCCGCGTACTGGTTCGGCGGGAAGAGCGTGTCGCCCCAGGCGTTGCCGAGCATGACGGCCGCGCCGTTGTCGTTGATCCGGTCGAGATGGGTGGCGGGGGAGCGCTTCGCGCCCCACGCGATCATCTCGTCCTCCTTGTCCAGGTTGGACCCGAGGAAGTCCTTGAGCGTCTGCTGGAGTTCGGCGCTGGGGCGGCCGGTGAGCACGCCCGCGCCGCCGAGCAGGGCGGCGGCCTGGACGTGCTGCGTGCGTCCGCTGTAGATCGAGTCGATCAGGTCGCCCCAGCCGCTCAGCGCGGCGACGGCCTTGACCCGCTTGTCGTGCCCGGCGGCGAGCAGGCTGATGCCCGCGCCGTACGAGACGCCCGCCATGCCGACCTTCTCCGGGTCGGCAGGGGTGTTCGCCAGCGTCCAGTCGATGACCCTGGACGCGTCGGCGATGTCCTCGGGGCCCGCGGTCTCGATCTCGCCGCCGGACTGCCAGAAGCCGCGAGAGTTGTAACTGACCACCACATAGCCGGAGTTCGCGAGCTTCTGGGCCTGGGCGACGTACTCGATCTGGGGCATCGCCCAGCTGGTGGGCAGCACGATCGCGGGGTGCCGGGTGCCCGGCTGCGCGCCCTTGGGAGTGAAGACGTTGGCCTTGAGGACCGTGCCGCCGTCGCCGGGTATGTCGACGAAGCGTACGTCCGCGGCGCTCGCGGCCGGCGCGGCGGCGGGGGCCGCCTGCGCCGCCGGGGCGAGACCGAAGGCGGCGCCCGCGACGAGGGTCGCGGAGACGGCGCCCACGGTGGTCGTACGCAGGGCCCGGTGGGGGAGCGGAGCTCTCACGGGTCACTTCCTCACTCGTTGAAAGTGCAAAGTGACCCGACGGTAACCGCGAACCTTTACCGGTGGTAACCCGTCGGTAAGTTACGCCCCGGTAACGATCGTTGAAGGGGGCACGGTTACTTCAGGGCGCTCTTCGCCTGCCACTCGGACCAGGAGAGGTTCCACTCGCCGAAGCCGTTGCCCGGGTCCGGGACGCCCTTCGAGCCGCTGCCGGTGACCTCGAAGGGGTCGCCTATCTGGGCCTCGCGGTAGAGCCAGCCCGCGTCGCCGGTGCTCATGCCGACGCAGCCCGAGCTGTGGTTGGTGTTGCCGAAGTACGCGGCGTTCCACGGGGCGGCGTGCGCGTACATGCCCGACCAGGTCAGCCGCATCGAGTAGTCGACCATCTTGTTGTAGCTGTTGCTGCCGGTGAGGCCGACCGTCTCGGAGCGCATGTTGATCGTGCCCTCCTTCGACATCAGGACCGAGGTGCCGCCCCAGGAGGCCTTCTCGCCGCCGGGGGTGCCGGCCGACATCGGCACCGACTTCACGGTCTTGCCGTCGCGCGTGAGCGTCGTCGTCTTGCTGTCCAGGTTCACCTTGACGACCTGGTTCTCGCCGACCGTGAAGCCGGTCGCGTAGTCGCGGACGAACCAGTCGTCGCCGCCCGAGTCGATGCCGTTGAGCCGGGCGTCCAGCTTCACCTTCGTGCCGGACTTCCAGTACTCCTTGGGGCGCCAGTCGACGCGGTCCTTGCCGTCGTAGTTCTTGATCCAGCCCCAGGACCCCGTCGTGTTGTTCGAGGTCGTCACCTTCAGGTTCTTCTCGACCTCGGCCTTGTTCCGCACCGGGTGGTCGAAGGTGATCGACAGGGGCTGGGCGACGCCGACGGTGGGGAACCCGCCCGCGGAGTTCTTGCCCGGGGTGAGCGTCACCTTGTTGACCTGCTTGGGCGCGGCCGTCTTGAAGGAGGCCTTGGCGCTGCCGCCCTTGTCGGTGCTCGCCTCGACCCGGTACGCCGTGCCGGGCGCGGCCTTGCGCTCCGAGGTCCAGGTGGAGCCGTTCGCCGACACCTTGCCGGGCAGCTTCGCGCCCTTGTCGTCGGCGACGGTGACCTTCTTGAGCCGGCCGTCGGCCAGGCTGACCTTCACGGGCTTGCCCGCCTGAGCCTGCTGACCCGAGAGGTTCACCGAGATCTTCGGCTTCTCGGCGGCCTCGGCGGCGCCGGACGAGCCGCTGCCGCCCGAGCAGGCGGTCAGGGCGGCGGCGAGGACCGCCAGGCCCGCGCTCGCCGCGTGGCGGGTGCGAAGGGGGCGTCGGCGGCTCGAAGAGCTCTGGGGGGTCAAGGAACGTACCTCCGTGCGAATGTGGACTGCACGGTGAGAGGGACGATCGGCCGGACGGGTTGCCTGTTGTCCGGAAATTCCCCGCTAGATCACATAAGGGGCCGGGTCGGGTCGGCGCAGGGTGAGGGGCGCGTCACTTGGCGCGATGGGAGGTGCGGGCCGACGGAGTGGGGAGCGGGGTCTGCGCCGCGCGCGTCACGTCCCCGACGAGCTCCACGACGTCGGGTCCGTACGCCTGCGAATTGACGATCTTCAGGAGGAGGACGAAGGAGCTGTTGCCGTGCTTGCGGGCGAGCTTCTCGTGGTGGCGGGCCAGATAGCGGGTCGCCGCCTGGCTGGTCACCGCGCGCTGGCCGCAGAAGAGGAAGACGGGCCGCGCGTCCTGGCCCTGGTCGGCGGTGAGGCGGGCGAGGATCACGTACTCGGTGAGGCCGGGCTCCAGGCGGTACCGCTCGGAGCCGATCTGGAAGGCGCCGCGGTCGGGCACGGGCTCGGGCTCGCTGTTCACGCGGACGCCCGGCAGCAGGGAGTGCATGTGCGCGGCCATGCGGCGGTTCGCCACCGGGTTGCCCACGCAGAACTCGGTGCGCTCGCCGAAGCCCTGCTGGGCCGTGTCGTGCGCGACGAGCTGGGAGTGCGCCCCGCACTCCTTGACGACCGCGGCCAGCTCCAGGAGCGCGAAGACGTCCTGGCGGACCACGGTCGGCTCGGGGCCGCCCGCGTCACGGTTCACCACGAGCAGCGACTCGGCGTTGTCGGGCAGCCCGAAGAAGGCCTGCTTGCGGCGGAGCCTGCGCTTCGACAGCTGGCCGCGGGCGAGCCAGCCGAGGGCGGCACCGAGGCCGACCGCGAGCAGGCCGCCGGCCAGGCCGAGCACGATGGTGCGCACGTCGTCAGTCATGGGGGCGCATGTTAGCGGCCCGCCGGAACCCTGTTCGAGATGGTCCTGTCGCGACGGTGGTTCCGAAGTTACGCTGCGCAGACCGTTGTTGACAGGAGGTACGAATGCGTCGCGCTGTCGTACGGAATCTGACGCTCTGGGCGGTCGGAGGGGTATTGGTGTCGGTGGGTGCGGCCGCGCCCCCTTCTTCTGCGCGCTCGGCGGAACCGGCCGCACCGGAGAAGACGCCCGTCGCCGTCGGCCACGGCGGAGCGGTCGCCAGCGTCGACCCGGACGCCTCGGCGGCCGGCATCGAGGTCCTGCGCAAGGGCGGCAACGCCGTGGACGCGGCCGTCGCCACCGCCGCCGCGCTCGGCGTCACCGAGCCGTACTCCGCGGGCGTCGGAGGCGGCGGCTACTTCGTCCACTACGACGCCGCGACCCGCAAGGTCAGCACCATCGACGGCCGCGAGACCGCCCCGCGCACCGCCGACTCCGGGCTCTTCCTGGAGAACGGCAAGCCGATCCCCTTCCAGGATGCGGTCACCAGCGGCCTCGGCGTCGGCACCCCGGGCACCCCCGCCACCTGGCAGTCGGCACTCGACCGCTGGGGCACCAAGCGCCTCGGCACGCTTCTGAAGCCCGCCGAGCGCCTCGCCCGCGACGGCTTCACGGTCGACGCGACCTTCCGTGCGCAGACCGAGTCGAACCAGCAGCGGTTCGAGGACTTCCCCGCCTCGGCGAAGCTCTTCCTGCCCGGCGGCAGACTGCCCGTGGTCGGCTCGACGTTCAAGAACCCCGACCTGGCGCGCACCTACCGGGAACTGGCCCGCAAGGGCGTCGGCGCGCTCTACCACGGCGACCTCGCCGAGGACTTCGTGCGCACGGTGAACAAGCCGCCCGTCGACCCGGACGCCGACCGCGTCGTACGGCCGGGCGACCTCTCCCTCAAGGACCTCAAGGCGTACGCGGTCAAACACCAGGCCCCGACGAAGACCTCCTACCGCGGCCTCGACGTCTACTCCATGGCACCCTCGTCCTCCGGCGGCACCACCGTCGGCGAGGCGCTCAACATCCTGGAGCGCACCGACCTGTCCAAGGCGTCGAAGACGAAGTACCTGCACCGCTTCATCGAGGCGAGCCGCGTCGCGTTCGCCGACCGGGGGCGCTGGGTGGGTGACCCGGCCTTCGAGGACGTACCGACGAAGCAGCTCCTCTCGCAGCGGTTCGCCGACTCGCGGGAGTGCCTGATCAAGGACGACGCCGTCCTCAGAAGCCCGCTCGCGCCCGGCGACCCGCGCCACCCGCGGCCGTGCGCCACGGGCGGCAAGGCGGCCCCGACGACGTACGAGGGCGAGAACACCACGCATCTGACCGTCGCCGACAAGTGGGGCAACGTCGTCGCGTACACCCTCACCATCGAGTCGACCGGCGGCAGCGGCATCACCGTCCCGGGCCGCGGCTTCCTGCTCAACAACGAACTCACCGACTTCTCCTTCGCGCCCGCGAGCCCCGGAGTGCACGACCCGAACCTGCCGGGGCCCGGCAAGCGGCCGCGCTCCTCGATCGCCCCGACCATCGTGCTCAAGCACGGCAAGCCGGTGGTGGCGCTCGGCTCGCCGGGCGGCGCGACCATCGTCACGACCGTCCTCCAGACCCTGACGGGCTTCCTCGACCGGGGCCTGCCCCTGGTCGACGCGATCGCCGCGCCGCGCGCCAGCCAGCGCAACGCCGCGCAGACCGAGCTCGAACCGGGGCTGTGGGACAGCCGGACGAGGCGGTCCTTGGAGTCGATCGGGCACTCCTTCAAGCAGAACCCGGAGATCGGCGCGGCCACGGGCGTGCAGCGGCTGCCGGACGGCAGGTGGCTCGCGGCGGCGGAGAAGGTCCGCAGGGGTGGCGGGTCGGCGATGGTGGTCAGCCCCGGCAGGTGAGCCGGGGCCGCCACGCGCGGTCCATAGGGAGCCTCGGTCAGCGTCGTCCGGGCGCGGCACGGACGTGCGGTCGGCGTCCGTGCCGCGCAGGGGGCCGTCCGCCCACGCGGCGGACGGCGCGGGCCGGGTCATCAGTCGTGCGGCGCCGCGTGCAGGGAGCCGGCGCGGGCCTGCCGCGCCCCCGCCGCTGTCCGCGGGCCCCGCGCCGGGGCGTGCCCTCGTCGCGTCACAGTGCCGTGAGGATCCTGGGGCCGTCCTCCGTGATCGCGACGGTGTGCTCGGCGTGCGCCGCGCGGCTCCCGTCGTTGGTGCGCAGCGTCCAGCCGTCCGGCGCGGGGTGGTAGCCGTCGCCGCCGCCCGCGATCACCATCGGCTCGATGGCCAGGACCATGCCGGGGCGCAGCGGCATGCCGCGGCCGGGGCGGCCCTCGTTCGGGACGCCGGGGTCCTCGTGCATCCGGCGGCCGATGCCGTGGCCGCCGAAGTCCTCCGGGATGCCGTACCCCTCCTTCCTGCACACGGTGCCGATGGCGTGTGCGATGTCGCCGACGCGGTTGCCGACGACCGCCGCCGCGATGCCCGCGGCCAGGGCGCGCTCCGCCGTGCCGATGAGGCGGACGTCCGCGGGGCGCGGCTGGCCGACGGTGAAGCTGATCGCCGAGTCGCCCGCCCAGCCGCCGAGGTGGGCGCCGCAGTCGATGGAGACGAGGTCGCCGTCGCGCAGGCGGTAGGCGTCGGGGATGCCGTGCACGATCGCGTCGTTGACCGAGGCGCAGATGACGGCGGGGAAGGGGGTCGGCGCGAAGTGCGGCCGGTAGCCGAGGAAGGGGGAGGAGGCGCCGGCTTCGCGGAGCACGGCGCGCGCCACCGTGTCCAGGTCGAGCAGGGAGACGCCCACGGCCGCGGCCTCGCGGACGGCGGTGAGGGCCTGCGCCACGACGCGGCCCGCCTCGCGCATCGCTTCGATCGATTTCTCTGTCTTGAGTTCCACCATGCCAATTACTATACCGGTATTTGAATCCCGGTATACAAATCGGGGGTCGGGTAGGGTGGGGGCATGGTGCGGACTCCTTTGACCCCGGAAGAGCGTGAGCGCGGCGAGCGCCTCGGAGTGCTCCTGCGGGAGGCCCGGGGGGAGCGGAGCATGGTCTCGGTCGCGGCGGAGGCCGGTCTCTCCGCGGAGACGCTGCGGAAGATCGAGACGGGGCGGGCGCCGACGCCCGCGCTGTTCACCGTGGCGGCGCTCGCCTCCGTGCTGGGGCTCTCGCTGGACGAGCTGGTGGTCCGGTGCGAGCCGGCCGCCGTCTGAGAGCTCCGGGTGTGCCGGTTTCACAACGTGCGGAAAACTGCATGTAGTCGTCCCGTAACACGTCTGGTGTTATCTTCCGGACCGGAAGACTCCAGTCTCCACGGGGCGGTGCCGGTCGGATGGTAGGGGAACAACTCCCGCAGCAGGTGCGGGAGTTCGCGAAGTACTTGAGGGATCTGCTGGGACGGTTGGACCAGGAAGCAGGCTGGTGCGGCGTGTTCTGGCAGCGCGACCCGGACGGCATGCGCGCCTGTCTCGACGGCGCCGAGGTGCCGCCCTGGGACGTGGTGCAGGCGCTGCTCCACGACCTCGCGGCGGGCCGCGGCCTCCCGGAGGCCGAGCGCGAGGCAGCCGTGGCGCGCGCCCTGCACCGCGCGTCGGTCGCCGCCTACGACGCGAGACCCGGCGGCCGCGAACTCCTCGGCGACCGGCTCGACATGATGCTCACGGAGCAGCGGCTCGCCCTGGAGCGGCAGGCCGACCTGACGCACCGGCTGACCGCCGCGGCCGACGCCGACGAGGCCGACCGGATCAACCTCGACCTGGCCTGGGTGCGCGACGACCACGAGCGCGCGACCGCCCGCTGCGCCGAACTCCAGGAGCGGATGGACCGCCTCGCCGAGGTGGAACGGCCGTCGTGGGTGGACATCGGCGCGACGGACGACGGGTTCGGGGCGGCCCCGTCCCCGGGAGGCGAGCCGCGTGTGCCCCGGCAGCCCTCCGCGCACCGCGCGGCGGGCCATCCCCGTGGCGCGCGGTTCGCCGGTCTCGGCGACGACGGGCGGCACGCCGCTGCCCCCGACGCCGTACCCGCGCCACAAGCGCCGCACGTCCCCGACGAGGACCCCGACGGGCGCGCCAC
Source organism: Streptomyces sp. NPDC030245 (assembly GCF_055572995.1). Lineage (NCBI taxonomy): Bacteria > Bacillati > Actinomycetota > Actinomycetes > Kitasatosporales > Streptomycetaceae > Streptomyces > Streptomyces sp. NPDC030245. The sequence goes on from NZ_JBVICF010000003.1 coordinate 739,757, forward strand.
CTCCGACGCCGTGCGCAAGCTCGTCGCACTCCGCGGCGAGGGCCGCGGCGGCGAGGCGCACGGCGTGCTCGTCGAGGCCGCCGGCTGGCCCGCGGCCAGGCTGCCGCTGTTCGCCGTCGAACTGCACCGCGCGGGCCTCGGCGCCGACTGGGAGACCCTGCTGTGGGAGGCCGCTTCGCTGCCGCCGGGCCAACTCGTCGCGCTGGCGGACGCGCTGGCCGGGGCGGGCCGCGCCGACGACTGCGGGAAGCTGCTGCGGCAGGGCGTCGCACGCCCCGCGCCGGAGATCGCCGAGGCGGTCCTCGCGCTGATCGACGCGGGCCGCGAGCCGGAGGCCCGCGCGCTCCTCGACTCCTGCCTCCGCGTCCGCACCCCGGAGGACGTGGCCCGGTGCGCGCACGCGGACCCGCGGCGCCTCGTGCCCCTGCTCCTGGAGACGGCCCGGCAGGTCTCGGACGCGCACCACTGGGACCTGGTGCACGCGCTGCGCGTAGCCGGATTCAGCGCTTGACGGAGCCTGGGACCAGCGCCTGAGGGGGCCAGGGAGCAGCGTCTGAGGGAGCCTGGGACCAGCGCCTGACCGGGATCGTCCCTGCCCGTTTCTGGCCCGCTCGGGTGCGAAACATGATCGACTCCGCCGGTTGACGGCGATGGTCTTGCTCAGCCCCTCGGCGGAGGCATACGTTTTCCTGATCCACGCAGCAGGTCTACGTGCGTAGAAGCTCATCGACGCCCTCCCACGGGCCTACGAAGGAGCAGCTCATGGCCAACGTCGTACGCGCCGCACTGGTCCAGGCCACCTGGACGGGCGACACCGAGTCAATGATCGCCAAGCACGAGGAGCACGCACGCGAGGCGGCCCGGCAGGGCGCCAAGGTGATCGGCTTCCAGGAAGTCTTCAACGCCCCCTACTTCTGCCAGGTCCAGGAGGCCGAGCACTACCGCTGGGCCGAACCCGTGCCCGACGGCCCCACCGTCACCCGCATGCGGGAACTCGCCCGCGAGACCGGCATGGTGATCGTCGTCCCCGTCTTCGAGGTCGAGCAGTCCGGCTTCTACTTCAACACCGCGGCCGTGATCGACGCCGACGGCAGCTACCTCGGCAAGTACCGCAAGCACCACATCCCCCAGGTCAAGGGGTTCTGGGAGAAGTACTACTTCAAGCCGGGGAACCTCGGCTGGCCCGTCTTCGACACCGCGGTCGGCAAGGTCGGCGTCTACATCTGCTACGACCGCCACTTCCCCGAAGGATGGCGGCAGTTGGGGCTGAACGGCGCCCAGCTCGTCTACAACCCCTCCGCCACCCACCGCGGCCTCTCCGCCCACCTGTGGCAGCTCGAACAGCCCGCCGCCGCCGTCGCCAACGAGTACTTCGTCGCCGCCATCAACCGCGTCGGCCAGGAGGAGTACGGCGACAACGACTTCTACGGCACGAGCTACTTCGTCGACCCGCGCGGCAAGTTCGTCGGCGAACCGGCGAGCGACAAGGCGGAAGAACTCGTCGTCAGGGACCTCGACTTCGGCCTCATCGAGGAAGTACGCCAACAGTGGGCGTTCTACCGCGACCGCCGTCCCGATGCCTACGAAGGGCTGGTGCAGCCGTGACCGATCTGTACGACCGCCACCGGGCGGTGCTGCCCGACTGGCTCGCGCTCTACTACCAGCGGCCGCTCGAACTCACCCACGGCGAGGGCCGCCACGTCTGGGACGCCGACGGCAACAAGTACCTCGACTTCTTCGGCGGCATCCTCACCACCATGACGGCGCACGCCCTGCCCGAGGTCACCAAGGCGGTGAGCGAGCAGGCGGCCAGAATTATTCACTCCTCCACGCTCTACCTCAACCGCCCGATGGTCGAACTGGCCGAGCGCATCGCGGCGTTGTCCGGCATCCCCGACGCGCGCGTCTTCTTCACCACCTCGGGCACCGAGGCCAACGACGCGGCCCTCCTGCTCGCCACGGCGCACCGCCGCTCGAACCAGATCCTGGCGATGCGCAACAGCTACCACGGACGGTCCTTCACGACCGTCGGCATCACCGGCAACCAGTCGTGGTCGCCGACCAGCCTCTCGCCCCTCCAGACGCTGTACGTGCACGGGGGTGGCCGCAGCCGCGGTCCGTACGCGGCCATGGGCGACGCCGAGTTCACCGCCGCCTGCGTCGCCGACCTGCGGGACATGCTCGGGCAGACCCGCGGGGGAGTGGCGGCGCTGATCGCCGAGCCGGTGCAGGGCGTCGGCGGCTTCACCTCGCCGCCCGACGGCCTGTACGCCGCGTTCCGCGAAGTCCTCGACGAGCACGGCATCCTGTGGATCGCCGACGAGGTGCAGACCGGCTGGGGCCGCACGGGCGACCACTTCTGGGGCTGGCAGGCACACGCGCAACACGGCCCGCCGGACATCCTCACCTTCGCCAAGGGCATCGGCAACGGCATGTCGGTCGGCGGCGTCGTGGCCCGCGCCGAGGTCATGAACTCCCTCGACGCCAACTCCATCTCGACGTTCGGCGGCTCCCCGGTCACCATGGCGGCCGGCCTCGCCAACCTCACGTACCTCCTGGAGCACGACCTCCAGGGCAACGCGCGGCGCGTCGGCGGGCTCCTCATCGAGCGGCTGCGGGCCATCTGCGCCCAGCTGCCCGTCGTGCGCGAGGTGCGCGGGCGCGGCCTGATGATCGGCATCGAACTGGTCGAGCCCGGCACGGACCGGCCGAACCCGCGGGCGGCCGCCGCCGTACTCGAAGCGGCCCGCGAGGGCGGCCTGCTCGTCGGCAAGGGCGGCGGCCACGACACCAGCGTGCTGCGCGTCGCCCCGCCGCTCTCGCTGACCGTCGCGGAGGCGGAGGAGGGCGCTGCGATCCTCGAACGCGCACTGCGGAGCGCGTAGTTCGGGTACGCACGATCCTCGCAGGCCCGCAGGAAAGGGAGCGCACCACATGAGTACCCGCACTCTGATCACCGGCGGCCTGGTCGTCACGGCCTCCGACGAACTGCCCGTCGACGTCCTGGTGGCGGACGGCCGGGTCGCGGCGCTGGCCACCCGGGGCAGCCACGGGTGGACCGCCGACCGCGTGCTCGACGCCACCGGGAAGTACGTGATCCCGGGCGGCGTCGACGCCCATACGCACATGGAGATGCCGTTCGGCGGCACCCTCGCGTCGGACACCTTCGAGACCGGCACCCGCGCCGCGGCCTGGGGCGGCACCACCACCATCATCGACTTCGCGATCCAGCCCAAGGGCGGCACGCTCGCGGAGGGCCTCGACACGTGGCACGAGAAGGCGGCCGGGCGGTGCGCGGTCGACTACGGATTCCACATGATCATGTCCGATGTGAACGAGTCCTCGCTCAAGGAGATGGACACCCTCGTCTCCTCCGGGGTCACCTCGTTCAAGCTGTTCACCGCCTACCCCGGCGTCTTCTTCTCCGACGACGGGCAGATCCTCCGGGCGATGCAGCGAGCGGGCACGAACGGCGGCCTCGTGATGGCGCACGCGGAGAACGGCCTCGCCATCGACGTCCTGGTGGAACAGGCCCTTGCGCGCGGTGAACGGGACCCCCGCCACCACGGGGAGGTCAGGAAGGCACTCCTGGAGGCGGAGGCGACCCATCGCGTCATCAGGCTGAGCCAGGTGGCGGGCGCGCCGCTGTACGTGGTGCACGTGTCGGCGCGCGAGGCCGTCGCCGAACTGACCAGGGCCAGGGACGACGGACTCCCGGTCTTCGGCGAGACCTGTCCGCAGTACCTCTTCCTGTCGACCGACAACCTCGCGGAGCCCGACTTCGAAGGCGCGAAGTACGTCTGCTCGACCCCGCTGCGCCCGAAGGAGCACCAGGAGGTGCTGTGGCGCGGGCTGCGGACCAACGACCTCCAGGTGGTCTCCACGGACCACTGCCCCTTCTGCTTCAAGGGGCAGAAGGAGCTGGGCCGCGACGACTTCTCGAAGATCCCGAACGGCATGCCGGGCGTGGAGAACCGCATGGACCTGCTGCACCAGGCGGTCGTGGAGGGGCACATCAGCAGGCGCCGCTGGATCGAGATCGCCTGCGCGACACCGGCCAGGATGTTCGGCCTCTACCCGAAGAAGGGCACGATCGCCCCGGGCGCCGACGCCGACATCGTCATCTACGACCCGCACGCCGAGCAGACCATCTCGGCGCGGACCCACCACATGAACGTCGACTACTCCGCCTACGAGGGCAAGAGAGTGACGGGACGCGTGGAGACGGTGCTGTCCCGTGGTGTGCCGGTGCTCGACGACCGCGTGTACACGGGCCGCGCCGGGCACGGTTCGTTCCTGCGAAGGGACATCTGCCAGTACGTGTGAGCCGTGCCGGCAGGACGTCCGACCTGCACCGACCGTATCTCTGAGCTGCACCGACCGGGGCCCCGCCCAACTGGCGGGGCCCCGGCGCGACTTCACCCGGGTGTGACCCGGGTCACTTCAGGTGGGCCTTGGCTCGAAGGCGCCGCCCGTGTCACTATTTCTGCACGCCGACTCTGCCCAAAACCCGCCGCGAGGCCGTGGGTCGAGAGCCGTAGCCGCCGGTTCGTGCCGGCGAGGCCGAGTCCGCGCTCGACGCAGTACCGATTCCCCTTCGCATTCCATCGCGTGATGGCGCCCCCTCCCTTTTGCTGCGATTTTCGCGGACGGTGGGGGGATTGACGATCCTAAGTTGTGATGTAACCCGGCGAATTCGCCAAATTCGAGCATTCGGTCATTCGATCAGTGGAGGAACCATGTCGGAAAGCGCCGACCTGACAGAGCTTTACTCGATCATCGAGAAGACGGCTCAGCTGGTGGACGTCACCGCTTCGCACGACAAGGTGTGGCCCATCCTGAATGCCTTCCAGGACGTGATCGCGGATTCCGTGATCTCCTTCCGGGCTTCCACCGGCAGCAGCGCGGACGACCTCGACTGCCGCTTCACGATGCTCCCCCAGGGCTTCGACCCGTACGCCCGCGCCCTGGAGCACGACCTCACCCCGAAGACGGACCACCCCGCGGGCAGCCTGCTGAAGGAGGTCCACCAGAACCTCCCCATCACCAGCTGCGGTGTCGACTTCGGCGTCGCCGGCGGCTTCACGAAGACCTGGTCCTTCCCCAGCGCCGAGAACCTCGGCAAGGTCTCCGAGCTGATCAAGCTCCCGTCCATCCCGGACGCCGTCGCCGCGAACCTCGACTTCTTCGAGAAGTGGGGCATCGCCGACATGGTGAGCACGGTCGGCATCGACTACTCGAAGCGCACGATGAACCTGTACTTCGGCGGCGGCGTCGGCGACCGCGTGCCGGCCGGGGTCTTCGAGGAGCAGGGCGTCCGGGCGATCCTCGGCGAGCTCGGCCTCGCGGAGCCGAGCGAGGAGCTCCTCAGGTTCTGCGAGCGCTCGTTCGTCATCTACGTCACCCTCAACTGGGACTCGCCGAAGATCAACCGGTTCACGTACTCCGTCATGACGCCGGAGCCGCTGGGCCTCCCGGTGGACCTCGCCCCGACGTTCGAGCGGCTCATCAAGAGCGCGCCCTACGACACCGAGGGCCGCAACTACGTCTACGGCATCGCGTCGACGCCGAAGGGCGAGTACCACAAGATCGCGTCGTACTACCAGTGGCAGAAGCGCGTGGAGAAGCTGCTGCGCGCCGACGGCTGACACCGCTCCCCGCCCGCCGGGGCGGACCTGCCAAGGGCTTGGGGAGAGGCGAGGACATCGCCTCTCCCCAAGCCCTTTTCTCTGGAACGGTTCCTTCCTAGAAATCTGGATGATGCGATCTCCATGCAGAAAAGACAAAGGGAGCTGGGTGCGTTGACACCACCGACCTCGGCGGAGGGGGTGTCGGAAATACGTCGGGCCCGCTCGGTCGGAATCGGCCGCGCCCATGCGAAGACCATTCTGCTGGGGGAGCACGCCGTGGTGTACGGCGCTCCCGCGCTCGCACTCCCGGTGCCCCAGCTGACGGTCACGGCGAGCGCCGGATGGTCGGCCAGGGCCCCGGGCGACACCGGCGACGTGTCTCTGACGATGACCGGCTCCGCCTCGCGGCCGGTCGCCACCCAGGCATCCGACTGGCTGCGGCGGCTCACCGCCGAATTCCGGACAACCATGAACGTCGCCGACGACGTGCACCTCGACGTCATCCTCGACTGCGCCATCCCGCCCGGCCGCGGACTCGGCTCCAGCGCGGCATGCGCGCGGGCCGTCGTCTTCGCCCTGGCCGACCTCTTCGACCGCGAGGTCACCCCGCAGACCGCCTTCGACCTGGTGCAGACCGCCGAGAACGTGGCCCACGGCCGCGCCAGCGGCGTCGACGCCACCGCCGTCGGCGCCCCCGGACCGCTCCTGTTCCAGCAGGGCCGGTCCGAGGAACTGCCCATCGGCTGCGAAGGGTTGTTCATCGTCGCCGACAGCGGCGAAGTGGGCCGCACCAAGGACGCCGTCGGCCTGCTGCGCGACGGCTTCCAGCGCCACGAAGGAGCACAGGACCGGTTCGTGCGCCGCGCCACCCAGCTGACCGACGAGGCCCGGCACGCCCTGGCCGACGGCAAGCCCGAAGAGCTCGGCTCACGTATGACGGAGTATCACGAGCTGCTGCGCGCCGCCGGGTTGAGCACCGAGCGGATCGACGCGCTGGTCGACGGCGCGGTCTCCGCGGGCAGCCTCGGCGCCAAGATCACCGGAGGCGGCATGGGCGGCTGCGTGCTCGCACTGACCCAGTCGGAGCAGGCGAGCGCGGTGACCCGGCGACTGCACGAAGCCGGCGCCGTACAGACATGGGTCGTACCGCTGAGGGGGTTTGCCGGACATGGGCGCTGAACAGCGGACCACCACCGCGGTGCGCACCGCACCGGGGGGCACGGCGGGCACCGCGACCGCCGTGGCGCACCCGAACATCGCACTCATCAAGTACTGGGGCAAGCGCGACGAGCGGCTCATCCTGCCGCGCACCGACAGCCTGTCCATGACCCTCGACATCTTCCCGACCACCACCCGCGTCCGGCTCACCCCCGGGGCCGCCCACGACGAGGTGACGCTCGGCGGCACCCCGGCGGAAGGCGAGGCGCTGCGGCGCATCGTCACCTTCCTCGACCTGGTGCGCGAGCGGGCGGGCGTCGCCGACCGGGCCGTCGTCGACACCGAGAACACCGTGCCCACCGGGGCGGGCCTCGCGTCCTCCGCGAGCGGCTTCGCCGCCCTGGCGGTGGCGGCGGCCGCCGCCTACGGCCTCGACCTCGACGCCGTCGCGCTCTCGCGCCTCGCCCGGCGCGGCTCCGGCTCGGCCTCCCGGTCCCTCTTCGGGGACTTCGTGGTCTGGCACGCCGGGAGTGAGACCGGCACCGACGAGGAAGCCGACCTCAGCTCGTACGCCGAACCGGTGCCCACCGCGCCCCTCGACCCCGCCCTCGTCGTCGCCGTCGTCAACGCCGGACCCAAGGACGTGTCCAGCCGGGCGGCCATGCGACGCACCGTCGACACCTCGCCGCTCTACGAACCGTGGGCCGTCTCCAGCAAGGACGACCTGGCCGACATGCGCCGGGCGCTCGGCCGCGGCGACCTCGAAGCGGTCGGGGAGATCGCCGAACGCAACGCCCTCGGCATGCACGCCACGATGCTGGCCGCCCGCCCCGCCGTGCGCTACATGTCACCCGCCTCGCTCACCGTCCTCGACAGCGTGCTGCAACTGCGGCGCGACGGCGTGCCCGCCTACGCCACCATGGACGCCGGGCCCAACGTCAAGGTCCTCTGCCGCGCCGCCGACGCGGACCGGGTCGCCGACGCCGTGCGCACCGCCGCGCAGGGCGGCGCCGTCCACATCGCCCGCCCGGGCCCCGGCGCCCGCCTCCTGACCGAGGACGGACGGTGACCCCTCGGCCGACCACCGTCCGGCGCGCGCCGGGCAAGCTGTTCGTCGCGGGTGAGTACGCGGTCGTGGAGCCGGGCAACCCGGCGATCCTGATCGCCGTCGACCGGTACGTCACCGTCACCGTGTCCGACCCCGGCGGCCCCGGCGGCCCAGGTGTCGTACTGTCCTCCGACCTCGCCCCGCGCCCGGCCCACTGCCGATGGCGGGACGGCCGGCTCGCCGGGGCACAGCCGCGGGACGCACAACTGCTCCGCGAGAGCTTCGCCCACGTGGCGGCGGCCATCGAGACCGTCGCCAGGCTGCTCGCCGAACGAGGCCTGCCCGAGCCCGCGCTCGACATCTCCGTCAGCAGCGAACTCCACGACAACGGCACCAAGTTCGGCTTCGGGTCGAGCGGCGCGGTCGTCGTGGCGACCGTCGCCGCCGTGGCGGCCCACTGCGGCCTCGACCTGACGCGCGACGCCCGCTACCGCCTCGCGCTGCTCGCCACGGCGGGCCTCGAACCCAAGGCCTCCGGCGGTGACCTCGCCGCGGGCACCTGGGGCGGCTGGATCGCCTACCGGGCACCCGACCGGGCCGCCGTCCTCGACCTCGCCGCGAGAGCGGGCGTCGAGGAGGCCCTGCGCGTGCCCTGGCCCGGCCACGACGTACGCGCACTGCCGCGGCCCGCGGCCCTCTCACTGGAAGTCGGCTGGACCGGGACACCCGCCTCCACCCCCTCCCTCGTCGCCGGCCTGGACCGGAAGACCTGGCGGGGCAGCGCCTCCCACCGGAGGTTCGTGGAGACCAGCAACGACTTCGTGCACGCCGCGGCCGACGCGCTGGACCGCGCCGACCCCGACGGCCTGCTGCGCCAGATCCGGCGCGCCCGCCAGGAGCTGGCGCGCATCGACGAGGACGCCGGACTCGGCATCTTCACACCAAGGCTGACCGCGCTGTGCGACGCCGCCGAAGCCGTCGGCGGCGCGGCCAAGCCCTCGGGGGCGGGCGGCGGCGACTGCGGCATCGCACTGCTCGACGCCGACGCGGCACCGGACATCGCCCACGTACGGAAACGGTGGACCACGGCGGGGGTGCGGCCCTTGCCGATCCGTCCCGCCATGGAAGGGAACGCAGAATGATCTCTCAACGCAAGGACGACCACGTCCGCCTCGCCGTCGAGCACCAGCGGCAGCACAGCGGACACAACCAGTTCGACGAGGTGTCGTTCGTCCACCACGCCCTGGCCGGCCTCGACCGGCCCGACGTGTCCCTGGCCACGACCTTCGCCGGCATCTCCTGGCCGGTACCGCTCTACATCAACGCGATGACCGGCGGCAGCGTCAGCACCGGCATCATCAACCGCGACCTCGCCATCGCCGCCCGCGAGACCGGCGTGGCCGTCGCCTCCGGCTCCATGAGCGCCTACTTCAAGGACCCGTCCTGCGCCGACACGTTCAGCGTGCTGCGCAAGGAGAACCCCGACGGGTTCGTGCTGGCCAACGTCAATGCGACGGCCTCGGTCGACAAGGTGCAGCGCGCCATCGACCTCGTGCGGGCCGACGCCCTTCAGATCCACATCAACACCGCGCAGGAAACCCCGATGCCCGAGGGCGACCGGTCGTTCTCCTCCTGGGTCCCGCAGATCGAGAAGATCGCGGCGGCCGTCGAGGTCCCCGTCATCGTCAAGGAGGTCGGCAACGGCCTCAGCCGGGAGACCGTCCTGCTCATCGAGAGCCTCGGCGTGCAGGTCGCCGACCTCGGCGGGCGCGGCGGCACCGACTTCGCCCGCATCGAGAACGGCCGGCGCGAACTCGGCGAGTACGCGTTCATGCACGGCTGGGGACAGTCCACCGCGGCCTGCCTCCTCGACAACCAGGACGTCGGCATCCCCGTGCTCGCCTCCGGCGGCGTGCGCAACGCCCTCGACGTCGCCCGCGCGCTGGCGCTCGGCGCCTCCGGCGTCGGCGCGTCCGGCGGATTCCTCCGCACCCTCAAGGACGAGGGCGTCTCCGCGCTGATCGCGCAGATCTCGACATGGCTCGACCAGCTCGCCGCGTTGCAGACCATGCTCGGCGCCCGCACCCCCGCCGACCTGACCCGCTGCGACCTGCTCATCCGCGGGGAACTCCGGGACTTCTGCGCCGACCGAGGCATCGAGACGGCGCCCTTCGCGCAGCGCTCCCGCTCCGTACAGGCCGCCCACGAACTGACGGGAAGCACCCGATGACCGAGACACACGCGATCGCCGGCGTCCCGATGCGCTGGGTGGGCCCCCTGCGCATCTCCGGCAACGTCGCCACCACCGAGACCCAGGTCCCCCTCGCCACCTACGAGACGCCGCTGTGGCCCTCCGTGGGCCGCGGCGCCAAGGTCTCCATGCTCGCCGAGAACGGCATCGTCGCCACCCTCGTCGACGAGCGGATGACCCGGTCCGTGCTCGTGGAGGCGACCGACGCGCAGACCGCGTACGTGGCCGCCCGCGCCATCGACGCCCGCATCGACGAACTGCGCGAAGTGGTGCGCGGGTGCAGCCGGTTCGCCCAGCTGATCGACATCCGGCACGAGATCAACGCGAACCTGCTGTTCATCCGGTTCGAGTTCACCACCGGTGACGCGTCCGGGCACAACATGGCGACGCTCGCGTCCGACGCGCTCCTCAAGCACCTCCTCGACACCATCCCGGGCATCGCCTACGGCTCCATCTCCGGCAACTACTGCACGGACAAGAAGGCCACCGCGATCAACGGCATCCTCGGCCGCGGCAAGAACGTGGTCACGGAGCTCCTGATCCCGCGCGACGTCGTCGCCGACGTCCTGCACACGACGGCCGCCAAGGTCGTCCAGCTGAACATCCGCAAGAACATGCTCGGCACGCTGCTCGCCGGCGGCATCCGCTCGGCCAACGCCCACTACGCGAACATGCTGCTCGGCTTCTACCTCGCCACCGGCCAGGACGCCGCCAACATCGTCGAGGGCTCCCAGGGCGTCACGATGGCCGAGGACCGCGACGGCGACCTCTACTTCGCCTGCACGCTGCCCAACCTGATCGTGGGCACGGTCGGCAACGGCAAGGGCATCGAGTTCGTCGAGACCAACCTCGCCCGCCTCGGCTGCCGCGTGGAGCGCGAGCCCGGCGAGAACGCCCGCAGGCTCGCCGTGATCGCGGCCGCGACGGTCCTGTGCGGGGAGCTCTCGCTGCTCGCCGCGCAGACCAACCCCGGCGAACTGATGCGTGCACATGTCCAGTTGGAGCGCGACAACAAGACGGAAAAGGTCGGTGTGTAGGGCATGGCCAGTGGTTCAGGCACAGGGATACACGATCTGTCGTTCGCGACGACGGAGTTCGTGCTGCCGCATACGGCGCTCGCCGAGTACAACGGCACGGAGATCGGCAAGTACCACATCGGCATCGGTCAGGAGTCGATGAGCGTCCCGGCCGCCGACGAGGACATCGTGACGCTGGGCGCGGCCGCCGCCGCGCCGATCGTCGCCCGCCACGGCAGCGAGAGGATCCGCACGGTGGTCTTCGCCACCGAGTCCTCCATCGACCAGGCCAAGTCCGGTGGCGTGTACGTCCATTCGCTGCTCGGGCTGCCGTCGGCGGCACGCGTCGTGGAGCTGAAGCAGGCCTGCTACGGGGCGACCGCGGGGTTGCAGTTCGCGCTCGGCCTGGTGGCGCGCGACCCCTCCCAGCAGGTCCTCGTGATCGCCAGCGATGTCTCCAAGTACGAGCTGGACAGCCCCGGCGAGGCCACGCAGGGCGCGGCGGCGGTCGCGATGCTGGTGGGCGCGGATCCGGCACTGGTGCGGATCGAGGGCCCCTCCGGCCTGTTCACCGCGGACGTCATGGACTTCTGGCGGCCCAACTACCGCGACGCGGCGCTGGTGGACGGCCAGGAGTCGATCAACGCCTATCTACAGGCGGTGGAGGGCTGCTGGAAGGACTACAGCGAGCAGGGCGGCCGCTCCCTCGACGAGTTCGCGGCGTTCTGCTACCACCAGCCGTTCACGAAGATGGCCTACAAGGCCCACCGCCACCTGCTGAACTACTGCGGCCACGACACCGACAAGGACGTCATCGAGGGACACCTCGGCCTGACCACGGCGTACAACAGGGTCATCGGCAACAGCTACACCGCCTCGGTCTACCTGGGCCTGGCCGCGCTCCTCGACCAGGCCGACGACCTGACGGGCCGCTCCATCGGCTTCCTCAGCTACGGCTCCGGCAGCGTCGCGGAGTTCTTCGCCGGCCAGGTCGTCCCCGGCTACCGCGAGCAGCTGCGCACCGCCGAGCACCAGCAGGCCGTCGAGCGGCGCAAGCCGCTGGAGTACGCCGGTTACCGCGAGCTCCACGAGCGGTCCTTCCCCACCGACGGCGGGGACCACCCCACGCCGGTGCAGACCAGCGGCGCGTTCCGGCTGGCCGCCCTGCGCGGCCACAAGCGGATCTACGAGCGGCGGTAGCGGCACCGTGCGAGAACGCAGGTGCGTGGGCGGCCCGTCGGTGCCGCCCGCGCACGCCGCGCGCGAGCGCGGAGGTGCCGTGCGGGCGCCGGACACATGCAGAATCCATGCACGTCGCGTTGAGGGTGGGGCAGGCGAATGACCGGTATCGCAACCGATGTCGCAATTCTCGGTACGGGCGGTTACGTGCCGGACCGTATCGTCTCCAACGACGAGGTCGGCGCGCCGGCCGGGGTCGACGGCGAGTGGATCGTACGCAAGACCGCTATCCGGGAGCGGCGTTGGGCCGCGCCCGGCCAGGCCACCTCCGACCTCGCGGTGGCGGCCGGGCGCGCGGCACTGGAGTCGGCGGGCATCACCGTGGCCCAGCTGTCGCTGATCGTGGTGGCGACGTCCACACCGGACCGGCCGCAGCCGCCGACCGCGGTCTATGTGCAGCAGCAGCTCGGTGCCCTCGGCGCGGCGGCATTCGACGTCAACGCGGTCTGCTCGGGCAGCGTGTTCGCGCTGTCGGTGGTCGAGGGCATGCTCGCCCGCCAGGGCGGTCACGCGCTGGTGATCGGCGCGGACGTCTACTCGCGGATCCTGAACCCCGCCGACCGCAAGACGGTGGTGCTGTTCGGGGACGGGGCCGGGGCGATGGTCCTCGGCCCGGCCGGCGAGGGGCGCGCGGCCGGGGCGCGGGTGCGGCACGTCACCCTGCACACCGTCGGCGAGCTCGCCGGGCTGATCCAGGTGCCCGCGGGCGGCAGCCGGCAACCCGCGGACCAGGGCGTGCTGGACGCGGGGCTCCAGTACTTCGCGATGGACGGGCGCGAGGTGCGCCGGTTCGTGGTGGAGCAACTGCCGCAGCTGACCAAGCAGTTCCTGCACGAGGCGGGCGTCGTGCCGGACGACGTCGCGCACTTCGTGCCGCACCAGGCCAACGGCGTCATGCTGGACACGGTGATCGAGGACCTGTCGCTGTCCCGCGCCACCACGCACCTCACCCTGGAGCGGTACGGCAACACCGGCGCCGCGTCGATCCCCATCACCCTGGACGCCGCTGCCCGCGAAGGGGCCTTCGCACCCGGCGACCTGATCCTCCTGGCGGGCTTCGGCGGCGGCATGGCCGCGGGCCTCGCCCTCCTCGAATGGTGAAGGGACCACGGGCCTGACCCCGTGGTACCGACGTGACCCCCCTCTGACCGGGCCGGGGAGCTCCTTCCCCCAAGAGCGCTCCCCGGCCCCATCTCACTCCCCGCCGCATGGAGGCACCCGCGTGATCACGGAGAAGGAGCCGGGCACCGGCCTGGCCGCCCGCGTACCGGGATCGAAGAGCCTGACCAACCGACTGCTCCTGCTGGCCGCCGCGGCCGACGGCACGAGCACCCTCCGCGCCCCGCTGGTCAGCGAGGACACCGTCGCGTTCCGCGAGGCGCTCGGCGTCTGCGGCATCCCGGTCAAGAGCGGCCCCGGGGACGCGTTCTGGGAGGTGACGGGCGCGGGACGCGGACCCGCCGGCCCCGCCCGGCCGTGGTGCGCCGACGCCGGGACCGCCGCCCGCTTCCTGCCCCCGTTCGCCGCCACCGGCCACGGCACCTTCCTCTTCGACGGCTCGTCCCAGCTGCGCGCCCGCCCGCAGCGCCCCCTGATCGAGGCGCTCCGCGCCCTCGGCGCCGACCTGGAGCCGGGCCCCGGCAACGGGCTCCCCCTGCTGATCCGCGCGCACGGCATCGAGGGCGGCGAACTCTCGGTCGACTCGTCCCTGAGCAGCCAGTATCTGAGCGGCCTCCTGATGGCGGGCCCGCTGATGCGCCGCGGCCTCCAGGTCCGCACGGAGAGCCTGGTCAGCCGCCCGTACGTCGACATGACCGTGGCCCTGATGCGGCGCTTCGGAGCCCGGGTCGAGGAGGGCGCGGACGGCACCCTCCGCGTCGACCCGGGGGCGTACGACGCGACGGACGTCGAGGTCGAACCCGACGCGTCCTCCGCCTCGTACGTCTTCGCCGCGGCGGCCGTCACCGGACGCACCGTCACCGTGCCCGGCCTCGGCACCGACAGCCTCCAGGGCGACCTCCGCTTCGTCGAGGTCCTCGAACAGGCGGGCGCCGACGTGCGGGTGGGGCCGACGGCCACCACCGTGTCGGGCACCGGACCGCTGCGCGGCGGCTTCACCGTCGACATGGGCGAGATCTCCGACACGTTCATGACCCTCGCCGCCATCGCGCCCCTGGCCGACGCGCCCATCACCATCCGCGGCGTCGCGCACGCCCGGCTGAAGGAGTCCGACCGCGTCGCCGCGATGGCGGAGAACCTCCGGGCCTGCGGCATCGAGACCTCCGAAGGCACGGACTGGATCACCGTACGGCCCGGAGTGCCGCGCCCCACCCGCATCGCGTGCCACCGCGACCACCGGATCGCGATGTCGTTCTCCGTCCTCGGACTCGCCGTTCCCGACACGATCTCGCTGGACGACCCGGCCTGCGTGGCGAAGACCTTCCCGGACTTCCACGACGAGCTGCGGCGCCTGTTCCCGGGCGCAGGCGAAGGAGCACACCGTTGAGCAGGTTGCGTTGGCTGACCGCGGGGGAGTCGCACGGACCCGCGCTTGTCGCGACGTTGGAGGGTCTTCCCGCCGGCGTGCCGATCACGACGGAGATGGTGGCGGATCATCTGGCGCGGCGGCGGCTGGGGTATGGCCGTGGTGCGCGGATGAAGTTCGAGCGTGATGAGGTCACGTTCCTGGGTGGTGTGCGGCACGGGCTGAGCATGGGCTCGCCCATCGCGATCATGGTGGGCAATACGGAGTGGCCCAAGTGGGAGCAGGTCATGTCGGCCGATCCGGTGGATCCGGCGGTGCTGGCGGATCTGGCGCGGAACGCGCCGCTGACCCGGCCCCGGCCGGGGCATGCGGACCTGGCGGGCATGCAGAAGTACGGCTTCGACGAGGCGCGTCCGGTGCTGGAGCGTGCTTCGGCGCGGGAGACCGCGGCGCGGGTGGCGCTGGGTGCGGTGGCGCGTTCGTACGTGAAGGAGACGGCGGGGATCGAGATCGTCTCGCACGTGACGGAGCTGGCCGCGGCGAAGGCGCCTTATGGTGTCTACCCCACCCCCGCCGACGTGGAGAAGCTGGACGCGGATCCGGTGCGCTGCCTGGACGCGGATGCGTCGAAGGCGATGGTCGCGGAGATCGACCAGGCGCACAAGGACGGCGACACGCTGGGCGGTGTGGTCGAGGTCCTGGCGTACGGCGTCCCGGTGGGTCTGGGCTCGCACGTGCACTGGGACCGGCGGCTGGATGCGCGGCTGGCGGCGGCGCTGATGGGCATCCAGGCGATCAAGGGTGTGGAGGTCGGGGACGGCTTCGAGCTGGCGCGGGTGCCGGGTTCCAAGGCGCACGACGAGATCGTGACGACGGATGACGGCATCAGGCGGACGTCCGGTCGGTCGGGTGGTACCGAGGGTGGTCTGACCACCGGTGAGCTGCTGCGCGTACGTGCCGCGATGAAGCCGATCGCGACGGTGCCGCGTGCGCTGGCGACGATCGATGTGGCCACGGGTGAGGCGGCGAAGGCGCACCACCAGCGTTCCGATGTGTGTGCGGTGCCGGCGGCCGGCATTGTGGCCGAGGCCATGGTGGCGCTCGTCCTGGCTGATGCGGTCGCGGAGAAGTTCGGGGGCGACAGCGTGCCCGAGACGCGGCGCAACGTGCAGTCCTACCTCGACACCTTGCGGATCCGATAGACGAAGGCAGGGGCGGCCGCGGCACGCGGTGAGTTTTCCCGGCGTGCCGTGACCGCCCCCTTCTTCCGTCCGCCCGTCACTGCCGACTCGGGCTCCGTTCCGCCCTACCCTGCTCTCTCCCGCTGAGCAGGCCGAGCGCTGCGCGGTGCCGGCCGGAAGTGTCTAGGCGGCTTCCTTGCGCTGCCGGTCCATGAGGTGCCGTAGGACGAGCCATTCCCGTACCTCCCAGGAGTGCCCGGCCGAGCAGCCGATGCTGCCCTGCGGACTCTGCGGTGAGGCGACGATCGTTCCCGTGCATCTCTCCACCACGCACCCCCTGGTGAGCGGGTCCCCGTCGCCGCGGTCGGGCTCGATGACACGGAGCAGTTCGACGTGGAGGCCGTGGATCTCCTCCGCGAACTCCGGGGCCGGGGGCTGGGCCCTGAGCCACTCCAGGTGGAGCAGCAGGAAGCAGGTGAGGTGGGGGACGGTGCGCGTCGGGGGAGCGGTCCCGAGTTCGTCCGCGACATAGCCGGCCCATGACTCCAGGATGGCGACGATATTGCTTCTGGCGTCGAGCGCGGACACGTTCAGGTGGTCCCTTCTGCGGCTCCCGGACACCTTCGTCGGATTCCGGCGCCTGGAAGTCGCCATGACGTGGTGCAGGCCTTCCTGGTGAAGGCCGGGGAGTGCCCGCAGATCGAGCTCCAGCTTTGTGGTGCAGGCGTCGCAGAGCAGGGAATCGGTGGCGGCCCGTATGCCCTGTCCGGGACTCTGTGCGCATGCGCTGTGTGCGCATTCATTCTGTGGGCAGGAGTTCTGTGCGCGCGAGTCCTGTTCGTGTGAGTTCAGTGCGCCTGAGTGAATCTCCATACTGAATCTCTCCTCAGCTGATCTTGTTCCCGATGTCGTGCTGAACGCGGAAAGTGACGAATTCGGCGGGCCGTACGACGGCGAGGCCGACGTCGAGGTTGACCCGGCCCCGCGCCATGTCCTCATGGGTGTTGTTGGTGTCGTCGCAGACGACCTCGAACGCCTCGGCCGCGGACCGGCCGGGCAGTGCCCCCTGGCGCCACAGCCCCTTGAGGAACGTGGTGGTGGACTGGCGCACCAGCGCCCGCAGTTGGGCGCTGTTGGTGTCGAAGGCGGCCCATCGGGTGCCCTGTTCGAGCGAGGCGCGCGCGTAGTTCACCAGGCGGCGGACGCCGAGATCGGCCCAGTCGGGGTCGGTGGACAGCGTGCGCGCCCCGAGCACCCGAATGCCCTGCCCCCGCACGAAGTGCAGGCAGTTGACACCCCGCGCGCCCACCGACTCCCGCTCGTCCGCCGTGAGTTCACGCTCGTGCTTGACCACGCCCACCAGGGCGCCCACGGGCGCCGCGGGCACGCCCCGCTCGGTGTCGACGCGGCAGCACATCCCCGACACATGACCGGACGGCGGCACCAGGCGTTCGTGCCCGTCGGCGTCGGTCACGGTGACCCACGGATAATGGACGGCGACGAACTGAGCGTCCGGCTCGGCCAGTTCGAACGGCCTGCTCCCTGCGTCGGCGGGTGCGAGGCCCTGCCGCGTGTGCAGCAGAGCGACCCGGTGACCCACACGGCTGCAATGTCCCGCGATCTCCCGGGCGATGCCGTGCGCGTCCCCCTCCACCCGCCACAGATCCGGTGCCACCACAAGCGTGATCTCCGGCAGGCGCTCCAGCCTGGCGAGGGCGGACCGGTGGGCGGCGACCCGGTCCGCGTCGTCGCCCGTTCCCACGACCCAGGCCCCGCCACCGCCGTTGCGGAAGTGGCCGAGCACGGCGTCGTGGACGAAGGAGGGCGGCTCGCCCGCGGACGCGCGCCGTGAGAACGCCTCGATGAACTCCTGCGGGTGCCGTACGTAGGCCGGCTTGCCCGGCAGGCTCGGGGCGTCCCCGACGAAGGCCGCCACCGAGGTCTGCACGCCGTGGATGAAGGGCGCGCCGTGGCCCGCTTCCCGGACGCCGTCCGCTTCCCGGAGGCGGGCTCCCGGGCCGAAAGGCCCGGCGGTGCTCATGGTGCGTGGTGGATTCGGCTGCTGTTGTGGCATGCGGGCTCCTGGGTCACGACGGAATGTCGGATGTGGCGGTGAGCACCAGTGCCGAGGTCTCCATGGGGAGTTGTACGGAACGCTCGATGGACAGGCCCGACTGGTCCGCCAGTTCGTGGTACTCGCCGATCGAGCGCTGGTGTCCGCCGTTGACCACCATCAGGTGGAGGTCCCACAGCGGGGCCAGCAGACCGGCCTTGCCGTCCTGGACGACCATCTCGATGATCACCAGGCGGGAGTGCGGGCCCATGGCCTCGCGTATGGAACGCAGCAGGCGTACGCAGTCACCCTCCGACCAGTCCCCGAGGACCCGGGACAGGAGGTAGGTGTCGGCGCCCTGCGGGATCGGGCCGGCGAACATGTCCCCGGCGACGAGCTCGGCACGGTCGAGACCCACGCTCTTCTCCAGGTGCGCGCGGGCGATGGGGATGTTGTGTTCCAGGTCGAGCAGCGTGCCGCGGGCCTCGGGCGCGGCGGCGAGGACCGTGGACAGGAGCTGGCCGCTGCCGCCCGCGATGTCGACGACGTGCCGGTCGGCGGTGAAGTCGATGTGCCGCGGCACCGCGTCGAAGGAGAAGTTGTTCGCCTGGGCCTGCATGGCGCGCTGGAAGCGCTGGGCGGCGTCGGGGTCCTCCCCGAGATAGCCGACGAGCGAGCGCCCGTACGCCTTCTCGAAGCCGCTTTTGCCGGTACGGAACGTCTCGATGGAGTTCCCCCAGGCCTGGTAGAACTCCTCGCCGTAGAGCAGACACACGTCGCGCAGCGAGCCGGGCCGGTCGCGCAGCAGGTCGCCCACGTCCGTGTTGCGGTAGCCGACGGTGTCGTCACCGTCGACCACGCCCAGGCGGAGCAGCAGGCGCAGCAGGCGCCGGACCGCGTCCGGGTCCGCGTCGGCGGCCTTGGCGAGCTCTGCCGGGGCCGTGTGGCCCGCCTCGATCAGATCGGGCAGGCCCAGCCTGGCCGCCGCGTAGACGGCCTGGGTGTGCCAGGCGGCGGTGATGAGGTCGATGGCGGTGCGGGCCGCGGGCCGTGCGGTGTTGTCCGTGGTCATGGTCTCTCTCTTCGCGCGTAGGAACGTGGTGGGGGGTGTGCCGGGTTCACCTGCGGGTCAGGAGGGGATCCAGTCCCGTTGGATGTGGGGGGTGGGGATGTTCAGGGCCCGCATGTGTTCGATGGGGTTGGTGTATTCGCGGCTGGCGGCGATGAGTCCGTCGTGCAGGGTGAAGCCGTGGATGAAGTGGTTGCGGTAGCGGCCCTCGGGATAGCCGGGGAAGCGGATGGTGCCCTCGCCGTCGCACTCCGCCCAGATCACGTTGGGGTCCTGCGTCTCGTAAATCTGGACGTCGAACCACTCCCAGTCCGGCAGGACCTGCAAGGACAGCTCGCCGTGCCGCTTGAGGTTGTCGCGGCCCCGCACGGTGATGGGCCGGCCGATGTCGGTGTTGAACAGGGTGGCGGTGCCGTCCTGGGTGTAGAGGGTGTGGCGGCGCAGCCGGGCCGTGGGCCCGATCTGCATGTACTGCTCCACGGCGTGCCGGTTGCGGGCGCGCAGGTCGAGGTGGCTGGTGAACACCGGGCCACCGGCGGCCGGTTCGGCGGCGGTGGGTGCGGTCGGGGCGGGGGGCGGGGTGGTCATCGGGGCTCCGTTCAGGGCTGGAGGCGGGTGGTGGTCCAGCCGGCCGGGGTGCGGTCGTAGCGCAGCCGTTCGTGCAGCCGGTCGGTGCCGTTGGCCCAGAACTCCACCGCGTCGGGCTCCAGGCAAAAGCCCACGAACTCCTGCGGGCAGGGCAGCGGCCGCTCCAGCGCGCCCAGTTCAAGGGCCTGGGCGCGGATTTCCTCGAAGTGCTCCAGGTCGCGCAGGGGTTGGCTCTGGCGGGCGACGGTGGACATGGGGTGGGTGAAGACCGCGCGGGCCGCCCACAGGGCTTCGGCCTCGGCGCGCGGGAGCTGGCGCACGGGGCCGGCCAGGGTGATCTGCTGGCTGGTCTCGCGCCAGTACAGCACCCCCGAGGCGTAGGGGTTGGCGGCCAGTTCGCGGCCCTTTTGGCTGCCGGCGTGGGTGATGAAGACGATGCCCTGCTCGGTGACCTGGTTGACGGCCAGGATGCGTGAGGAGGGCCGGCCGCGCACATCGGCGGTGGCCAGGGCCAGCGCGCGCGGCTCGCGCACCCCGTGGGCGGTGGCGGCGGCCAGCCAGTCGGCGAGCAGGCCCATCGGCTCCGGCGGCGGGGTGCGGAACTGGGGGAAGTCCACCTCCACGGTGCCCGTCAACGTCTCCGAACGCCGCGACGCAGACCGGCCGTTGTTCGCAGAGGGAGCGGTGGCGGTGGCGGCACTCGCGCCCGTGCCGTTGGCGTTCTGCGGGATGAGCTCAGACATGAATCGTTCCTTCGATCGTGACGACGCCATGACCCGAGACCTCGACGGAGTCGACCCGGTCGCCCTCGCCCTGGGCCAGCGCCCTCATGGGGGAGGGGCGGCCGATCTCGATGCCCTGGGTGATCTCGATGAGCTGCCCGTACGAGCCGAGGCCGTGCCGGGCGATGTGGATCGCGATGGGGCCGGCGACGGAGCCGGTGGCGGCGTCCTCCACGACCCCGTACGCGGGCGAGAACATGCGGTTGCGCCAGGTGGTCCCGGACCCGGCGATGCAGTTGGTCGCCATGTCGGGGAAGCTCGCGAGGGCGCGGTGGTCGGGGTCCACCTTCGACAGGGCCTCGAAGCTCTCGAAGCCGACCAGGACGTGCCGCGGACCGTTGCGGTAGATCTCGACCGGCAGCGTCGACTCGCGGACGCCCAGCGCCTCCAGGAGCTCGTCGGCACGGTCGAAGGGCTCCCAGACGGGCACCGGCTGGCGCATGCTCGTCGAGACGACCTGCCCGCCGACGCGCTGGAGCTCGAAGGGGATCACGCCCATCGCGGTCTCGATCCGCAGCTGGTCCGCGTCGGTGCGCCGGCCCAGGGCGATGGCCGTACCGAGCAACGGGTGCCCGGCGAAGGGAAGTTCGTTGACGGGCGTGAAAATCCGTACGTGTACGTCGCCGCCCTGCTTGGGGGTCAGTACGAACGTGGTCTCCGAGAGGTTCATCTCCCGTGCGATGCGCTGCATCTGGTCGGGCGTCAGGTCGTCGGCGTCGAAGAACACGGCCACCGGATTACCGGTGAGAGGCTCTCGGGCGAACGCGTCGACGACTACGTAGTTGTGCATCTGCTCTCCACTGTCGTTGGGGGGCGGCCGTCAGGTGCCGGGACGACGACCACGATGCGCGGTCCATCTTTGGTTGACCCTGATTCCAGCTGGAATGGCGCCGAAAGCCCCGGCTCCCGGGGCGCGGGAGAGTCAGGCGGGCCAGGCGTCGACGGCGTGCAGGGCCTGGGTGGGGTTGAGGCGGGGGTCGCAGCAGGAGGTGTAGCGCTCGCCCACCTTCTCCAGGTCGGCCTCGGTGCTCGCGCACTCGGTGACGTCGTCGGGGGTGGTCTCCAGGTGCAGGCCGCCGGGAGTCCCGCCGCCGTCGCGGACGGCCTGGACGAAGCCGGTGATCTCGCGGGCGACGGTGTCGACCATGCGGGTCTTGTAGCCGCCGGGTGCGGTGATGGTGTTGCCGTGCACCGGGTCGCTGAGCCAGATGGCGGGGTGGCCGGCCTCGCGGACCGCCTCGACCAGGCGCGGCAGCCGCTCGGCGACCGCGTCCGCGCCCATCCGCGCGATCAATGTGAGGCGGCCGGGGTCGCGCCAGGGGTCCAGCTTCTCGCACAGCGCCAGCAGTTCGGCCACTTCCATGGCGGGTCCGACCTTGCAGGCCACCGGGTTGCTGACCTCGGCGAGCAGCGCCACGTGGGCGCCCTCGACCTGCCGGGTGCGCTCCCCGATCCAGGGCCAGTGGGTGGAGCCCAGAAAGAGGCGGCCCTTGTCGTCGGTGCGCAGCATGGGCGTCTCGTAGTCCAGCAGCAGTGCTTCGTGGCTGGTCCAGACGTGCGGGCCCACCGTCTCGCGGCCCGCCGCCCGCTCGCGCCAGCCCAGATGCTCCAGGATGTCCCCGGCCGCCATGTAACCCGTGATGATCCGCAGCGGGTCGGGGCGGCGGCTTTCGGCGTCGGGTTCGGGGCCGTTGACCATGTGGCCGCGGAAGACGGGCAGTTCGAGGCCGTCGATGATTTCGGTGGGCTTGGAGCGGGGTTTGGCGAACTGGCCCGCGATCCGTCCCACGCGCAGCACCGGCTGGCCGGTGATCAACCCGAGCTGGCCGGCGAGCAGGTCCAGCAGGGCGGCCTTGCGGGCCACATGGCGGGGGGTGCATTCCTGGGGGTCCTCGGCGCAGTCGCCGGATTGCAGGACCATGGCCTGGCCGCGGGCGACCTTGCCGAGCAGGGTGCGCAGGGTGGCCAGGTCGTCGCCCTGGACGAGCGGGGGGCGGGCGGCAAGGGCCTCGCCCACCCGGTTCAGCTGGGAAAGGTCGCTCCAGTCGGGTTGCTGCAATGCCCCGCGGATACGAATCTCCCGTATGACGTCTTCCATGACGCACTCCGATCCAGCGGTGTGAAGTGATACTCGGGCGGATATTCCCGTGCGCTTGATCTCCCGGTAAACGGAGTCTTTCGGCAGGAGTCTTCCGGTAGGAGTCTTTCGACAACGGAATGCCGAGCGCGCGCATCTGCTGGACGAATTGCGCAGGCGCCAGAGCCCCCGTTGGCCGTGAGCGATCCTGCCTGATTCAACGAAGCAAATCAACAGCGTTTTGACGTTTTACCAATGAACGCGATGTGACAACTTTCAACCATAAAGAAGGCGCACTGAGATGAACTCAGTGCGCCACTTTACGAATTGCATTCCGCCGCAATTAAAGGACATCCGTCCCGCGTCAGAGAGGTACCGGCGCCTCCGTCCCGCGCCTGGCGAGGCTCCGGAGGTGTTCCCTGAGGGTGAACCCCGGCACCGACGCCTCCTCGGGCGTCAGGGCGGCGCCCTGCGTCAGGAGGCGGCGGGCCGCGAGGTGGTCGGCGGGCCGGTTGACGGACTCCACCGCCTGAAGATCCTGCCCGCGGAAGAGCAGCACCGAGAAGGCGTCGGGGTCGTCGCCGAGCACGACCTCCACGTCGTGCCCTTCGTTGAACCCCGCGATCTGCACGGTGGTGGCGAACTGGTCGCTCCAGAACCACGGCAGTTCGTCGTACGCGCCCGGCGACCCGGTCAGCCGCTGGGCGACCGCCTGGGCGTGCCCCACGGCGTTCTGCACCGATTCGAGCCGCAGCCGGTTCCCGGACCGCACCTGCGGGAACGCCGCGCAGTCACCGATGGCCGAGATGTGCGGATCGCCCGTCAGCAGCCGGGAGTCGACGGTGATGCCGCCGTCCACGGGCAGCCCGGCCGCGGCGGCCAGCTCCGTGCGCGGAGTGACGCCGACACCGACCAGGACCAGGTCGGCGGGGAGCCGGCGGCCGTCGGCCAGCTCCACCGCAGTGATCCCCGAGCGGCTGTCGCCGTGCAGGGCCGTGACGCCCTGGCCGAACAGCAACTCGGTGCCCCTGCCCCGGTGCAGCCGCGTGAAGTGCTCCGCGGTGGGCGCCGACGCGACCCGGGCGAGCGGCCGGTCGAGCGCCTCGACGACGGTCACCTCGACGCCCGCCTCCCGCGCCGCGGCGGCGAATTCCAGGCCGATGAACCCGGCCCCCACCACCACCGCGCGCCGCGCCCCCGCCAGCGACGACCGCAGCGCGGCGGCGT
This sequence comes from Streptomyces sp. NPDC030245, assembly GCF_055572995.1. Taxonomy (NCBI): domain Bacteria; kingdom Bacillati; phylum Actinomycetota; class Actinomycetes; order Kitasatosporales; family Streptomycetaceae; genus Streptomyces; species Streptomyces sp. NPDC030245. The sequence goes on from NZ_JBVICF010000003.1 coordinate 763,561, forward strand.
CCTGCGCGGTGCGCAGGGTGTGCACGCCGCGCAGCTCCGCGCCCGGCACGGTAAGCGTGCGGGGCGTGGCGCCGGTGGCCAGGACGAGGTGGCCGTAGCCGTACGTGGAGCCGTCGGTGAGGCGTACCGTGCGGGCGGCCGGGTCGATCTCCGTCACGGTGCCCGCGACCAGGTCGATGGAGTGGCGCACGTAGTACGTCGCGGGCCGCAGCCACAGCTCCGCCTCGTCCGCCTCGCCCTTGAGGTACGCCTTGGACAGCGGCGGACGCTCGTAGGGCAGCGCGTCCTCGGCGCTGATGAGTGTGATGCTTCCCGTGTAGCCGTGCTCCCGCAGGGACGCCGCGGTCTGGTATCCGCCCTGTCCGGCGCCCACCACGACGACCGAGTCGGGCTGTGTGCGGTCCGTCATCAGTTCTGCCGTTCCGGGGTGTGGACGATGAGGCCGTCGAGGGCGTCGCTCGACTTGAGCTGGCAGCTCAGGCGGCTGTTGGGCTTGCGCGGGCACGCCGTGAAGTCGAGCATCTCGTCCTCGCGCTCCTTCGGCGGCTCCAGCTTGTCGAGGGTGGTCTCGTCGACGTAGACGTGGCAGGTGGCGCACTGCATGTTGCCGCCGCACTGGGCGACGATGCCGTCGATGTCGTTGAAGACGGCGCCGCGCATGACGCTCGTACCGGCGGGGACGTCGATCGTGGTCTGGTTGCCGTCGACGGCGACGTACGTGATTTTGGGCATGACGGAACTCCTTGATGGCATCCGGACGTGCGTGCGCGAGGGCCGTTCGTGGTGCGGATTGCCTGGCGAGTGGAGAAGGAAGGTGGAGACGGCGTGCCGGCGGCCGGAGGGGGAACGCGGACACCCCTGCCGACTCGCCATCACTCGCTGGCCGTCGGGACACGCGACGTCCTGGGCCAGGGCTGTGGCAGCGCTTGGAGAGTACCAAACCGATTCCGGCCGATCCAGGACCCGCCCCGGGCAAGGAGGTTGACTCAGCCTTGACTCAGGGATGACTCAAGGTTGGCGTGCGCGGCCGCGGCGCTTGTCGGGCAGCCGGTGCGTCATGAAGGGCCTGCTGGTCGTGAACTCCCGGAACTTCACCGCGGCGTCGGACAGGTAGGTGTCGCGGCTCCACACCAGCGTGAGCACCCGGCTGCAATCCGGCGCATCCAAGTGCACCCAGGCCACGGGGACTTGGGAGTCCGTCCCCGCCTGCCGGGAGATGGCGGGGATCAGGCCGATACCGAGGCCGGCGCTGATCATGTCCTGGCTGGCGCCCGGCTCGTCACCCTCGCAGGAGATCATCGGAGTGAGGCCCTCGGAAGCGAAGAGGCGGTCCAGGAGCGTGCGTTGCCACTGGCCGACGCGGGTCGTCACGAACGGCTCGGTGGCGATCTCACGGATCGTCACACTCTCCTGGCCGTCGAGCCAGTGGCCGCGCGGGACGGCGAGCAGCACCTCCTCGCGGGCCAGCTCGATCATCTCCAGGTTGGTGCCGGTCAGCGGCTGTGAGGCCACACAGAAGTCGACCTCCCTGGCGCGCAGCTGACGGTCCATCTCCTCCGCGTTCGACTGGAAGAGCCGCACGTCGGCGCGGGGGTAGGCGGCCCGGAAGCTGCCGAGGAGATGCGTGATCGTCAGGAGGGTCTCGGAGGCGACGCTGACCCGGCCGAACGCCGTGTCGCGGGCGTCGCTCAGCACCCTGCGGGCGTCGTCGAGCTCGCTCAGGGCGCGGTCCACGTGGTGCAGGAAGACCACGCCGTACTGGTTCAGCCGGATGCGGCGGCCCTGCCGGTCGAAGAGGGGGGTGCCGAGCTCGGACTCCAGGCGCGCGATGGTGCGGCTCAGGGAGGGCTGGGCGACGTGCAGCTCCTCCGCGGCGCGGCTGATGTGCTCGTAACGGGCGACCGTCTGGAAGTAGCGCAACTGAAGAAGATCCATGATCCACCTTTACTTATGCCTTACCGGGCATCATCACATGGCTGAACCGGTCTTGGATCGCATAAGGATTTCTCTCTACCGTTTTCCACGAGGTCACCGCACAGGTGGCGGGCAACGCGGCCCGGCACCTGCACACGCGAAGCGGCGGCCCCACCGTCCACCGTCCGCCACGACCGGCACACCAACCCCCCTCAGCCGTTCCACCGGCCACCGCCCCCAGGAAGGTCGCATCATGAGCGCTGCGGATCTGGCCCGACTCCAGTTCGCGGCCACGACCGGCATCCACTGGCTGTTCGTGATCCTCACCATGGGACTCGTCCCCATCGTGGCGATCATGCACACCCGGGCCGCGTTCACCCGTGATCCCGCCAAGAGAGCAGTCCTGGAGCGTATGACTCGCTTCTGGGGCCAGCTCTACGTCATCAACTACGCGGTCGGCATCGTCACCGGCCTCGTCATGGAGTTCCAGTTCGGGCTCAGCTGGAGTGGCCTGAGCAAGTTCGCGGGCAACGTCTTCGGCGCCCCGCTCGCCCTCGAAACCCTCATCGCCTTCTTCGCCGAGTCCACCTTCCTCGGCATGTGGATCTTCGGCTGGGGCCGCCTGCGCAGAGGCGTGCACGTCACGCTCATCTGGCTGGTCGCCCTGACCGCGTACGCCTCCGGATACTGGATCCTGATCGCCAACGGCTTCATGCAGCACCCGGTCGGCTACGAGGTCCGCGACGGCGTCGCCTACCTGACCGACTTCGGGGCGCTGCTCACCAACTCCAGCGCGCTGATGGCCCTCTTCCACCTCTCGCTGGGCGCCCTGACGACGGGCGGCTGCTTCGTCGCCGGCGTCAGCGCCTGGCACTACCTGCGCGGCACCAAGGAGACCGAGCTCTTCCGGCCCTCCCTGAAGCTCGGACTCTGGGTCTCGACCGTCGCCTCCTTCTTCGTGGTCGTCGTCGGCGAGATGCAGCGCCCCATCATCGAGCGCACCCAGCCGATGAAGGACGCGGTCCTGGAGAACAGCGGCGTCGCCGAGGTGCAGGCCGAGCTCGTCAAGGAGCACGGGCCCGGCAACTACGTGCCCTGGCAGGACACGATGCGGATCTCGATGGACGTCATGTCGCTCATCGGCAACACCGTCTCCACCATCACCTTCATCGCCCTCATCCTTCTGTGGAAGGACCGGCTGATGCGCTGGCGCTGGGCCTCCTGGATCATCGTCGCGACGATTCCGTTCCCGTTCATCGCCTCCGTCGGCGGCTGGATCGTCCGCGAGGTCGGCCGCCAACCCTGGATCATCTACGGCGAGTTGACCGTCGAGGACGCGCTGTCCCACGTCGGGAAGACCTCGCTGCTGCTGTCCTGCGTCCTGTTCATCACCATCTTCGTCGCGCTGGCCGTGACGAACTGGACCCTGATCACTCGGTTCGCGCTCCGCGGCCCCGACGCCACCCAGCTCGGCGTCAGCGAGCCACTCCCGGACGACCTGCCCGAGGAGCCGGGCGGCACCACCAGCGAGAAGCAGCCGGTGCCCGCGCTCTGAGCCGGGCCGACCCGGCACCCCCCACCGAGATGACCTCCCCTGCTGTAACGGAAAGTTGAGCGAGATGAGTCTGGAGACCGTCTGGCTGGCCCTCCTGGGCCTGCTGCTCGCCGGGTACTTTGTGCTCGGCGGCTACGACTACGGCGCACAGATGCTGCACCCCTTCCTCGGCCGAGACGGTCGGCGAGACGGTCAGGAGGAGAAGCGCACCAGCGGCAACGCCGCCCTCGACGCCATCGCGCCGTTCTTCCTGGGCAACGAGGTCTGGCTGGTCGCCTTCGCCGGCGTCATGTTCGGTGCCTTCCCGCACCTCGAAGGCACCCTCCTGTCCGGCATGTACCCGCTGATCGTGGCGATCCTCGCCGGCCTGGTCCTCGGCAACGCCGCGGTCCAGCTCCGCCGCCGCTCCCGCAGCGCCCGCGGCCGCCGCGTGTGGGACGCCCTGATCGTGTTCGGCGGCGTCGTGCCCGCCGTGGCGTGGGGCCTGATCGTCGGGCTGCTGCTGCACGGCGTGCCCCGGCGCGCCGACGGCAGCTTCCACATCGGGTTCGGCGACGTGCTCACGCCGTTCGTGCTCGCCTGCGGAGCCACCACCGTGCTGCTCTTCGCGGCCCACGGCGCGACCTTCGTCGCACTCCGCTCGGGGCCCGAACTCGCCGCCAGGGCGCGGCAGATGGGCGCCAAGCTGCTCGTCGGCGTCGCCGCCGCGGGCGCCCTCGCCCTGCTCCTCACGCTCTTCGGAGCGGGCGCCTCGATGACCAACCGCGCGACCTCCGCCGTCATCGCCGTCCTCCTCGTCGCGGCCCTCGCCGCCGCATGGTGGTACCTCAACCGCGGACACCACGTCCTCGCGTTCGCCGCCACCTGCGCCGCGACCGCGCTGCCCGTACTGCTCCTCGGCGCCGGCCACTACCCGTACCTCCTGATCACCGACGCGGGCGCGGGCCTCGACATCGACCACGCCATCACCGACGACGCCACACTGAAGATCCTCAGCGGCTTCGGGATCCTCGTGGTCCCGACGATCCTCGCCTACCAGTTCTGGAGCTGGTGGGCCTTCCGGGGGCGGACGGGACAGCGCCACCCCAGCTACTTCTGACCCCCGGAAAGCGACGAGAGGGACCCCCACGATGAAGCCCGTCGAACGCCGCCTGACGCGGGAAGTACCGGCACTGCGGCGCCATATGACGTACTCCGCGGTTCTCGCCCTGGCGGGCGCCGGGCTCATCGTCACCCAGGCGGTCCTGCTGGCGACCGCGCTCGCCGACGGCTTCGCCGGAGACGGTATACGCACCGGGACCCTGGCCGCGCTCGGCGCCGTCATGGCGCTGCGCGCGCTCCTCACCTGGCTCCGCGGCGTGCTCGCCCAGCGCGCCGCGGCCGACGCCAAGCGCACCTTGCGCGACCGGATCACCGGACGGCTGCGGCGGACGGCACCGCTGCGGCTGACCGCCCGCCGCCACGGCGAGACGGCCACACTGCTCACCCGCGGCCTCGACGCCCTCGACCCGTACATCGTCGGCTACCTGCCCACGATGGCGGCCACCGCCGTCGTCCCCCTCACGGTCGTCGGCTGGGTGTGGTGGACCGACTGGACCTCCGCGCTGATCATCGTCATCACCCTGCCGCTCATCCCCGTCTTCGGCGCACTGGTCGGCATGCACACCGCCCAGCGCACCGCCCGCCAATGGCGGCTGCTGTCCCGCCTCGGCGGCCACTTCCTGGACGTGGTGGCCGGCCTGCCGACCCTCCGCGCCTTCGGCCGCGAGCGGCACCAGACCAAAGTCGTGCACGAGATGGCGGACGCCCACCGGCGGGCCACCATGCGGACCCTGCGCGTCGCCTTCCTCTCCTCCCTCGTCCTGGAGACCGTCGCCACCCTCTCCGTGGCACTCGTCGCCGTCCCCGTCGGACTGCGGCTCCTCCACGGCGACGTCGGCCTGCACACCGCGCTGGTCGTCCTGTTCCTCGCCCCCGAGGCGTACCTGCCGCTGCGCGCCATGGGCGCCGCCTTCCACGACAGCGCCGAAGGCATCGCCGTGGCCGAACGCGTCTTCACCGTCCTCGACGAAGAGGACACCGCCCCGGCACCCGCCGACCGCGCCACCGCCCCCGACGCCCGCACCGCCCACCTCACCCTCGACGACGTCACCGTCCACCACCCGGGCCGCACCGAACCCGCCCTGCGCGACGTCTCCCTGACCATCGCCCCCGGCGAGCACGTCGCCCTGATCGGACCGAGCGGCGCGGGCAAGTCCACCCTGCTCTCCCTCATCCTCGGCTTCGTCACCCCCGCCTCGGGCAGGGTCGCGGCCGGCGGCACCGACCTCGCGGCACTCGACATCGACGACTGGTGCACCCAGGTGGCGTGGGTGCCGCAGCGCCCCCACCTCGTCGCCGGGTCCGTCGCCGAGAACATCCGCCTCGGCCGGCCCGACGCGAGCGACGCCGAGGTCCGGGAGGCGGCCCGCGCCGCGTCGGCGGACCTCTTCGTCGACGAGCTGCCCCAGGGGTACGACACGCTGCTCGGCGAGCACGGCGCCGGGCTCTCCGCGGGCCAGCGCCAGCGCATCGCACTGGCCCGCGCCTTCCTCAAGGACGCCCCCGTCCTGCTCCTCGACGAACCGACCGCCCACCTCGACCCCGAGAGCGAGGCCGCCGTCACCCGCGCCACGGTGGCCCTCATGCGCGGCCGCACCTCGATCGTCGTCGCCCACCGCACGAGCCTGCTCCCGCACGCGGACCGCGTCATCACCGTACGAGCGGGCCGCATCGCCGCCCCCGGACCGGACCCGGCGCCCGCCCCCGACCCGGCCCCCGCCCACGAACTCACCCCGTCCGAAAGGCTGGTGGCCTCATGACCGCGTACACCGAGGCCCTCGCCCCCGGACCCGCCCCCGGACCCGCCCGCGGGGAGCGCGGCCGGGCGGGCCGCCCCACCGTCCGGCTCCTGCGCCACCTCCTGCCCTACTGGCGCAGGCTGCTGCCCGCCGGGCTCGCCGCGGCCGGGAGCGAACTCGCCGCCGCCGCACTGATGGCCACCGCCGCCTGGCTCATCACCCGCGCGGCCGAGCAGCCGCCGCTCGCCGCGGTGAGTGTCGCGATCGTCGCCGTGCGGGCGCTGGCCCTCGGCCGCGGCGCGCTGCGCTACATCGACCGGCTCCTCGGCCACGACGGTGTGCTGCGGGCCGTCGCGGGGTTCCGCGCCCGGGTGTACGAGGCGCTGGTGCCGCTCGCGCCCGCCGGCACCCCCGCCTTCCGCAGCGGCGACCTGCTGACCCGGCTCGTCGACGACGTGGACGCCGCCCAGGACATGCTGCTGCGCGTCATGATCCCGGCGACGGCGGCCTGCGTGGTCGCCGCGAGCGCCACCGGTCTGACCCTGGTGCTGTTGCCGGAGGCCGGGCTGCTGCTCGGAGCGCTGCTGGCCGTCGCCGGAGTGCTCGTGCCCGCCCTCGTCCTCGTCCTGTCCCGCCGCGCGGGCCGCGCAGAGAAGACGGCCCGCGCCGAACTCGCCGCCGTCACCCTCGACCTGACGCGGGGCGCCGCGGACCTCGCCGCGTACGGCGCCCGCGGCCGCACCCACGACCGCGCCCGCCGCGTCACGGAACGCATCGCCGAGCTGGAGCGCCACAAGGCCCTGACCACCTCGCTCGCCCAGGCCGTGGTGCTGGTGCTCCAGGGCGCGGCGACGGTCGGCGTCACCTGGCTCGCGCTGCGCGCCCACGCGGCGGGCGACCTGCCCGCCGTACAGCTCACCGTCCTCGCGGTCCTCGCGCTCGTCTCCTTCGAGGCCCTCGCACCGCTGCCCGCCGCCGCCCGCCGCTACGCCGAAATCCGGGCCTCCGCGCGGCGCCTCGCCGACCTCTTCGACACACCGGCGCCCGTCGCCGACCCCACAGCCCCGGACCCGCTGCCCACCGGCGCACCGCTCGACGTGACCATCGCCGACCTGCGGGTCCGCCACAGCCAGGACGGCCCCCCGGCCCTGGACGGGGCGAGCCTGCGGCTGCCGGCCGGTCACCGGGTGGTGCTCCTCGGGGCCAGCGGGTCCGGCAAGTCGACGCTGATCGCCGCGCTCATGCGGTTCGTACCGTACGAGGCGGGCAGCATCCGCGTCGGCGGACGCGAACTGAGCCGCTGCTCGGGCGCCGACGCCCGCCGCGCCATCACCGGCATGACGCAGGACGCGCACGTCTTCCACGCCACCATCCGCGCCAACCTGCTCCTCGCCGCGCCCGACGCCACCGACGCCGACCTGCGCGAGGCGGCCCGCAGGGCACGCGTCCTGGAGTGGATCGAGTCGCTGCCGGACGGCTGGGAGACCGTGCTCGGCGGGGACGGCGCCACCGTCTCGGGCGGCCAGCGCCAACGCCTGCTCCTCGCCCGCGCGCTCCTCGCCGACCCGCCCGTCCTCGTCCTGGACGAACCCACCGAAGGCCTCGACCCGGACACCGCCGCCGAGGTGCTCGCCGACATCCTCGACGCCACCCGCGGCCGCACCACGCTCCTCGTCACGCACGAGCGTTCGGGCCTCGCCGCGGCCGACGAGATCGTCACCCTGGACCGGGGCCGGATCCGCCCCGCCACCCCCGAGGACCTCGACTCCACGACGGACGGCCTGTCCGCCCTGGCACTCTGAGTCCCTCTTGCCAACCTCCCGCGGGAAGCCGAGGATTGTCCCTCCTCGGACGACCTTCGAGGGGTGCCCGAGCTGAGGGCGTCGAGCTGTGGGCGCCCGATCTGAGTGAGGAGCGAAGGCCATGGATTTTGGGCTCGTACTACAGACCGACCCGCCCGCCTCGGAGGTCGTCGGACTCATGAGGCGCGCGGAGCGCAACGGCTTCCACTACGGCTGGACCTTCGACTCGTCGGTCCTGTGGCAGGAGCCGTTCGTCATCTACAGCCGCATCCTCGAACACACCACGCGGCTGACCGTCGGCCCCATGGTCACCAACCCGTCCACCCGGACCTGGGAGGTCACCGCCTCCACCTTCGCCACGCTCAACGACATGTACGGCAACCGCACCGTGTGCGGCATCGGGCGCGGCGACTCCGCGATGCGCGTCGCGGGACGCAAGCCCGACACCCTCGCCCGCCTCGGCGAGGCGATCGACGTCATCCGCGACCTCGCCGAGGGCCGCGAGGCGGACGTCGGCGGGCAGCGGCTGCGGCTCCCGTGGGTGCGGGACGGGAAGCTGCCGGTGTGGATGGCGGCGTACGGCCCGAAGGCGCTCGCGCTCGCCGGACAGCAGGCCGACGGGTTCATCCTCCAGCTCGCCGACCCGTATCTGACGCAGTGGATGGTCAAGGCCGTGCGGGACGCGGCCGCCGACGCCGGACGCGACCCGGCGGACGTCACCATCTGCGTGGCCGCGCCCGCGTACGTGGGAGACGACCTCGCCCACGCCCGCGAGCAGTGCAGGTGGTTCGGCGGGATGGTCGGCAACCACGTCGCCGACCTCGTCGCCAGGTACGGCGAGCACTCCTCGATGGTGCCCGAGGCCCTCACCGCGTACATCAAGGCCCGCCAGGGCTACGACTACAGCCACCACGGACGGGCCGGGAACCCCGACACGGCCTTCGTGCCCGACGAGATCGTCGACCGGTTCTGCCTCCTTGGACCCGTCGAGTCGCACCTCGAACGCCTCAAGGAGCTCCGCGAACTGGGCGTCGACCAGTTCGCGGTGTACGCGATGCACGACGCGCGCGAGGACGTCATCGACGCGTACGGCGCCTCCGTCATCCCGGCGCTCTCCTGAGCCGCCCGCGCGCGGCGCCGATCAGGGCACGCGCGCCGTCCACTCGGCGGTCGTGAACTTGGTCCGCACGAGCTCCTGGGCGCGCGCCATCTCCTCGTCGGTGACCTTCCCCTCGGCGAGGCCGTAGCGGCCGCGGAACGAGTCGACCATGCGCTCGATGACCGCCTCCCGGGGCAGCCCGGTCTGGCGGCGCAGCGGGTCGACCCGCTTCTTGGCGCTCCGCGTGCCCTTGTCGGACAGCTTCTCCTTGCCGATGCGCAGCACCTCCAGCATCTTGTCCGCGTCGATGTCGTACGACATCGTCACGTGGTGCAGCACCGCGCCGGGGCCGCCGCCGGGCGCCACCATGCGCTTCTGCGCGGCCCCCGCGATCTTCCCCGCCTCCGTCGCGATGTCGTTCAGCGGCTGGTACCACGCCTTGATGCCCATGTCGGCGAGCGCGCCGAGCACCCAGTCGTCGAGGTAGGCGTAACTGTCCTGGAAGGAGAGCCCCTGCACGAGGGCGTCCGGGACGGAGAGGGAGTACGTGATGGTGTTGCCGGGCTCCACGAACATCGCGCCGCCGCCGGAGATCCGGCGCACCACGTCGATGCCGTGCCGCGCCGCGCCCTCCGCGTCGACCTCGTTGGCCAGCGACTGGAAACTGCCGATGATCACCGAGGGCGACGCCCACTCCCACACGCGCAGCGTCGGCGGCCGCCGGCCCGCCGCGACCTCCTGCGTGAGCACCTCGTCGATGGCCATGTGCAGCGCGGGCGGCTGCGGCCCCTCGTGGATCAGCTGCCAGTCGTAGTCGGTCCAGTCCGTCGCGTGCGCGAGGGCGCGGCGGACGGCGATCCCGACACCCTCCGACGTCAGGCCGTACATGACCGTGCCCTCGGGGAGCGCGGCGTCGATGCGGGCGGCGAGACCCTGGGCGTCCGTGTCGGCGGGGGCGCCGTCCAGCGCGCCGTTGATCGCGTCGAGCGCCTCGTCGGGCTCCAGGAAGAAGTCACCGGCCACGCGGGTGTTCCGCAGCACACCGCCCTCGACGTCCAGATCCACCACGACGAGCTTGCCGCCGGGGACCTTGTACTCACCGTGCACCGTGCCGCCTCCACATTCTGTTCCGCATCATCCCCCAACGCTATCCGAGTGCGGGAATGTCCCGTTGTGTGCGCCGTGCGGGGGACCACACCCCGGACGGCGCATCCCCGCGCGGCGGACCGGCCGAAGCAGAGGAGGAAGGAACCGGCGGCGCGTGCGGCCCGCCGGTTCCGGGACCTGCCGGTCCGCGGGTGACGGACCGGCCCACGCCTTCCCCCTGGAGTACGCACCATGCACAACTCGGTCGTCCTGTTCACCTCCGACCTGCGGGTGCACGACCACCCGCCGCTGCGTGCCGCCCGCACGGGCGCGGACGCCGTGGTGCCGCTCTTCGTCCGCGACCGGGCCATCGCGGAGCTCGGCCTCGCGGGCCCGAACCGGGAGGCGTTCCTCGCCGACTGCCTGGCCGACCTCGACCGGGGGCTGCGGGACCGCGGCGGCAGGCTCGTGGTGCGCGAGGGCGACCTCGTCGAACAGGTGCGGTCCGTCGTCGAGGCGGCGGACGCCGACGAGGTCCACATGGCGGCCGGCGTCAGCCGGTACGCGCACGCCCGCGAGCAGCGGCTGCGCGAGGCGCTGGAGCACGACGGCAGGCGCCTGTACGTCCACGACGCCGTGGTCACCGCCCTCGCCCCCGGCGCGGTGACCCCCGCGGGCTCCGACCACTTCGCCGTCTTCACCCCGTACTTCCGCCGCTGGTCGGCGCAGGGCGTACGAGCCGTCCTGCCCGCCCCGCGCACCGTGCCCGTCCCGGACGACATCCGCTCGGACCCGCTGCCCGCCCGCGACGGCATCGACGGCCTGTCGCCGGGGCTCGCCCGGGGCGGCGAGAGCGTCGGCCGCGCGCTCTGGAAGGCCTGGCTGCGCGACGGCGTCGACCGGTATCCGCGGACCCACGACGACCTCGCGGCCGACGACACCTCGAAGCTCTCGCCGCACCTGCACTTCGGGACGGTCTCCGCCGCCGAACTCGTCCACGCGGCCCGCGACCGGGCGACCCCGGGCGCCGACGCCTTCGTCCGGCAACTGTGCTGGCGCGACTTCCACCACCAGGTGCTCGCCGCCAGACCGGCCGCGGCCACCGCCGACCTGCGCCCCCGCGGCGACCACTGGCGCTCCGAGAAGTCGGCGCGGGAGGACATCCGGGCGTGGCAGGAGGGGCGCACGGGCTACCCGGTCGTCGACGCCGCCATGCGCCAGCTGCGCCACGAGGGGTGGATGCACAACCGCGGCAGACTGCTCACCGCGAGCTTCCTGACCAAGACGCTCTACGTCGACTGGCGGGTGGGCGCCCGGTACTTCCAGCGGCTCCTGGTGGACGGCGACACCGCCAACAATCAGCTCAACTGGCAGTGGACGGCCGGAACCGGCACGGACAGCCGCCCCAACCGGGTGCTGAACCCCCTGCTCCAGGCGAAGCGTTACGACCCGGACGGCACCTACGTACGCCGCTGGGTGCCCGAGCTCGGCTCGCTGGAGGGCGCGGCGGTTCACGAGCCGTGGAAGCTGCCGACCCGGGAGCGGGCACGCTACGACTACCCCGAGCCGATCGTGGAACTGGCCGACGGGCTCGCCCGGTTCAAGCAGGCGAGGGGCATCGAGTGACAGCCCGGCCCGGGGGAGCGGGGCCGGGCCTCGGGGCGCAGGCGAGAGTGCGAAGACAGACTCTCAGGCCATGGTGATCCTCTCCATGAGCGAGCGCACCGCGTCCAGCGCGTCCGCCCCGGGCGGCAGCTCGGGCGGCTCGCCGACGACGGGCCGTTCGGTGAAACCGGTGTCCAGGTGCGGGAAGCGGACGTCGTGGACCGCGACGGCCCGCGGCGCGAGCTCCTGCGCGAGCACGCAGAGCCAGCTGCTCAGCGCGGCCTTGGACGCGGTGTAGTCGGCGGTGCCCGCGACGTGGTCGGCGGCGGCCGTACGCGGCCGGGGCGCCGCCGCCCCGCCGGTGGCCGCCAGCAGGAACCCCTTGTCCGCCACCACGGGTGCCGCGCCCCGCAGCACGGCCATGGGGCACAGCGCGTTCACCGTCAGGAGATGCCCGGCCACGTCGTTCGACACGTCCTCGACGGCGCCGAACCCCGTGGCCCCGACCGTCACGAGCACCCCGTCGAGCCCCGGGAGTACCCGCTCCGCCCACGGCGCGAGCGCGGAACACTGGTCCAGATCGCACGCCTCGAAGCAGCGGGCGGGCGGCCCGCCGAGATCCCGTGCGAGCGCGGCCAGACGCACCGGGTTGCGACCGGCCAGCGCGACCCGGGCACCGAGCTCGGCCAGGGCGCGGGCGGCGAGACCACCGAGAACGCCGGTGGCCCCGACCACCAGAACACGAGCACCCGAGATTTCCATGTCTGCCTCCCTGCCCCGTCCGATGTACGGGACTTCACGCCGGACGGGCAGGACGGATGCACTGTCCGCGAGCCATTCGTGAGGGGTCGGCGTCGGCGGCTGCGGTCGGTCCGGCCGCCCCGGCGGGGGCCAGGCAGTTCCGCAGGGCCCGCAGCCCCCGCCTCGTGTGGCTCTTGACGGTGCCGAGCGGCAGACCGGTCCGCTCCGAGATCTGGCTCTGCGTCAGATCGCCGTAGAACGCAAGGCGCAGCACCAACTGCTGTGCGGACGGCAGGTTCGCCAGTTCGCGCTGGACCAGGAGCCGGTCCAGGATCTGCTCCGAACAGGGTCCCGCGGCGACGGGGACCGCCTCCTGCCGGGCGCCCACGGCCGCCACCAGCACGGCACGCCGGGCCCTGGCGGTGAGCGCGTCGGCGACCTTGTGGCGCGTGATGCCCACCAGCCAACCGCCCAGGCCGCCCGCGCCCGGCCGGTATCCGCCCCGGCCGCGCCAGGCGGCGAGGAACACCTGCTGCGTCACGTCCTCGGCGTCCGCGCCGTCGCCCAGCGCGCGCCCGGCGAGCCGGTGGACGAGCCGGCCCCAACGGCGGTAGACGGCCGCCAGACAGAGCTCGTCACCGGCGGCGAAGCCCGCCGCGAGCTGATCGTCCCCGAGCAGGTCCTCGGGGTACAGGATGCCGTCGTGGGCCTCGGGGTCGACCGTCACCATGATGCCTGCTCCTCGTGCGGGGGCCGGAGTTGGCCCCACACTGGTGACAGTCCTCGAGAGACGACAACTTGCAGCGATTGTGCGTCGTATCGTCGCGGCATGGGAGCTACCCGGCGACCGGGCCACACCCGGCAGAAAGACCAGGACGCCGCGCTGACCACCGGGTCCGTCGCCCGCAGACTGGGCGTCGCACCGACCACGCTGCGCTCGTGGGAACGGCGGTACGGAATCGGGCCCACCGACCGCGAACAGGGCCGCCACCGCCGCTGGACCACCGCCGACGTGGGGCGGGTGGAGGAGATGTGCCGGCTGACCGCGCTCGGCGTGCCGCCCGCGGAGGCGGCGCGCGTCGCGCTGCGGGAGAGCGAGGCCGCGGCGGAGGCCGAGGCCACGGTCCCGGCCCCGCGCTCCGCCCGGCACGGCGGCGGCCGCGGCACCCTCTCCCTGCCGCTCGGCAACGTCCGTCAGGAGTGCCGCGGCCTCGCCCGGGCCGCGGTGCGGCTCGACGCGCCCGCCGTCGAGTCGCAACTGCGGACCACGCTCGGCGAGTACGGCTTCACCATGGGGTGGGAGGAGGTGATGGCACCGGCCCTGCACGCCGTCGGCCGCAAGTGGGCGTCGTCGGGCGAGCGGTATGTGGAGGTCGAGCACCTCCTCTCCTGGCATGTCTCGTCCGCCCTGCGGCGCACTCCGGGCGCGGCCGCCCCGGGTGGTGCGTCCAGGACTGCCGCCCCGGTGGTGCTGACCTGCGTTCCGGGCGAGCAGCACACTCTTCCGCTGGAGGCCCTCACCGCGGTGCTCGGCGAACGGGGCCTGCCCACCCGGATGTTCGGCGCCGCCCTCCCCGCCGAGGCGCTGTACGAGGCGGTGCGGCGCATCGGCCCGTCCGTCGTGGTGCTCTGGGCGCACTCGCGGAACACCGCCGACCGCGCGCTGGTCCACCTCGTGGCCGAGGCCGAGTGGGGCGTGCGGGGCGCACGCTCCCACCCGGCCGTGCTCATCGCGGGGCCCGGCTGGTCGCCGACGGCCGGGGCGTACGCGCAGGGGGTCGAGCGCCTGACGGGCCTGCGGACGGCCGCGGACCGGATCGAGTCGCTCCTGGCGGCGTGAACCCCACGGGGCGGGCCGGGCCCTCGGTCACACTGCCGTGGCCGCCACGGTCACGCGGCAGGAGAACGCCTCGATGTCGTCCTGAAGGGCGGTGACCGACACGCTCTCGTGGCCTCCGGGACGCGTGGCGGGCTCGACGCACGCGGTGATCACGCAGGGGGCGTCGAACTCGACGTAGCGGAAGAACGCCGACTCGAAGCGGACCGGGAAGACGGCGGCCGCGCGGGGTGCCTGGACGGCGTGGGCCGCCTGCCGGGCGGCCTCAAGCAGCAGCATGCCCGGGGCGTGGTCGACGGGGTGGTCGAAGAGGATGGGGTGCGAGTGGTCGACGCGCAGCTGCCACTGGTCCGGTCTCCGGGTGGGTGAGAGCACGACGTCGGCGGCGTGCTCGCGGTTGACGAGCGCGGGCGGGACCACCGCGACCGCGCCGCCGCACGGCGCCGGGGCCGCACCGGCCGCCGCGCCCGGCGCCAGGTACCGGTCGCCCCGCAGCCTGCGGTAGATCGACGGGGCGTGGCTGCTGAACCGCGTGTGCGCGGTGCCGAGGGGCAGCCCGTCCCGCAGGATCTCGACGTCCATCGTGAGGGCCGCCAGACGACCGCCGCGCCGGGTGATGTCGCCGCAGGTGATGCGGAGTTCGACGTCCATCGGTCCGCCGTCGGCCCACAGCGCCTCGTGCGCGACCTCGTAGGTGAAGTGCTGCCAGATGAGGTGGTGGCCGAGCGGCACGTCGTAGCAGGCGTGTGAGATCAGCGGGATGCTCTGCCGCAGGGTCTCGGCGAGCAGCATCGGATCGTGCCGGCCGGCGAAGGACGCGTAGAAGGAGTGGGTGCGCGGCCACCGCGCGGTGACCGTCACGCGGTCCTCACCCGCGGGCGCCCAGCCGGTCAGCAGGACTTCGGCGCGGGCGAGCTTGTGCGTGAACTCCTGTGGGACGGGCCGCAGTTGAGCGGTGCGCGTGGTCTGTGCATACGAAACGAAAGTCATGGATCCCCCCCAGGGATGAGTGACGTCTCCGCGCGAACGACTGCGCCGGCTCTGGTGTCCCAGAACCATGCGGAGTAAAGTAACGTGCGTTCTTTTTGTTTGTCGAGAGAGGCCGTCCGAATGCCGGAACCGAAGCAGGAGCGGGCCCAGAAGACGCGCGACGAGATCCTTCGCGCCGCCGCTGAGGTCTTCGACGAGCGTGGGTACAGCGGCGCCAGCATGCGGGAGATCATGAACCGCGCCGGTGTCACGCTCGGAGCCGTCTACTTCCACTTTCCCAACAAGGAGGCGCTGGCCCTGGCCGTCATGCGGGCCCAGCCGGCGAGCATCATGCCCGCCCTGAAGGCGCGGGGCCTGCAACGCCTGGTGGACATCACGTTCGTGTGGGCGCACAAGCTCCAGACGGACCCGATGCTGCGCGCGGGCGTCCGGCTCACCAGCGAGCAGACGGGTTTCGGCCTCGACGACGCCACTCCGTACCACGAGTGGGCCCAGATCATGGAGGAGTGCCTGGCCGACGGGCTCGCGGCGGGCGAGGTCCGCCCCGACGCCGACGTCCGCACGCTGGCCGAGTTCGTCGTCTCGGCGTGCACGGGCCTCCAGGCGTACTCCCTCCTGGCGACCGGCCGCGAGGACCTGCCCGAGCGGACCCGGGTGATGTGGCGCCTGCTCATGCCCGCCATCGCCACGGACGAGGCCGCCCGCACCATCGACGTGAGCGAGGCGCGGGAAACCGCCGTCAACGCCTGACGGCGCACTTCCGGCCGACGGCCGCACCCCTTGTCACCATCCACCTGCCCGACCGAACAGCAGCCAAGGACGTTCCATGCACCAGCACTTCGACCGACTGCGTCTCGTGGCGCTCAACATCGACGGCGTTCTGCTCAACGACACGTTCAGCCCCGTCATCGGCAACTTCATCACCAGCCGCGGAGGTGTGTACGACGCGGGGACCGAGCGGCGCATCCTCTCCCAGCCGCGCCGCGTCGCGGGCGTCGAGATGGCCCGCGCGGCCGGCCTCGACGTGACGGGCGAGCAGGCGCTGGAGCTCTACTTCGCCGAGCGAGACCGCTACGTCGCCGACCATCCGGTGCGGCCCAACCCCGGCGCCGCCGAACTCCTGCGGCGCGTCCGCGGCCTGGGGCTCCGGGTCGTCTGCTACGGGGGCCTGAGCAAGCCGCACTTCGACACCCACCTGGGAGCCTGGTCCCACCTCTTCGACGGGCCCGGTTACGTCTGCACCGACTCGTTCCGGCCGGGCATCAAGGAGATCGCCGGAGACGTCTTCGGTCTCCGCCCCGACGAGGTGCTGTTCGTGGACGACGTCGCCCGGGTCGCCGAGGCGGCCAAGGAGCTCGGCGTGCCGTTCATCGGCCACCCCTGCGGCTTCCAGCGCACGTTCATGGAAGAGCTGGCGACGCGGCACATCGTCGACTCACTCGACGCGATCGACGAGGAACTGCTGCGCACGGTCGACGCGGAGGCCGCGGCGGGCACGATCTGGCCCGCCACGGTGGCGAGTTGAGCCGCGGACAGGAGAGGAACGGGGCGATGATGAACACCGGACACGGCCTGCTGGCCGACAAGACGATCATGATCACGGGTGCCTCCAGCGGCATCGGTGCGGCGGCGGCCCGGCTGTTCGCCGCCGAAGGGGCGGCCGTGGTCGTCACGGCGCGCAGGAAAGGGCACATCGAGGAACTCGCCGCGGAGATAACGGAGGCGGGGGGCAGGGCACTCGCGGTGCCCGGGGACGTGACGGTCCCGGGGGACGTCAAGCGGGTGGTCGACGCGGCGGTAGGGACGTACGGCCGCCTCGACGCGGGCTTCAACAACGCGGGATGGGCCACGGCGGGCACGCTGATGCACGAGACCGACGACGCCGTCTTCGACAAGGTCATGGACGTCAACGTCCGGGGCGTCTGGAACTGCATGAAGGCCCAGATCAGCGCGATGCTGGCCGACGGCCGCGGGGGAGCCGTCGTCAATACCGCGAGCGCCGCGGGCGTGGTCGCGACCGGTGCCACGGCGTCGTACATCGCGGCGAAGCACGCGGTGATCGGTCTGACGAAGGCGGGTGGTGACGAGTACGGCCGGCGCGGGATCCGGGTCAACGCCCTGGTGGTGGGGAGCACGCGGACGGAGCTCATGGACCAGGTGCTGACGGAGACGCCCGCCCTGGAGGAGAGCTTCATCAACCGCTCCATGCAGAAGCGCATGGCCGAGCCGGTGGAGGTGGCGCAGGCCGCGGCGTGGCTGCTCAGCGACCGGTCCTCCTTCGTGACGGGTGGCTCGGTACCGGTCGACGGCGGGTGGACGGCGGCCTGACCCACGCGCCCCTATCGGGGAGTTGCCAAAGGCGGCGGCGGTTCGGGAGCAGGGGCCTGGTGGGGCGGTGCGGGACCAGTAACGTCCGGGTCCGAAGCTGTCCGCCCATGGATTCGGAAGGTCTCACCGGTGTCCCTGCTCCTCTCTTCTGTCTCGACGGCCTCCCCGCTGGCGGTGCCCGCGGAGGCTCCCGACCGCAACCTCGCCCTGGAGCTTGTCCGGGTCACCGAGGCGGCCGCCATGGCCGCGGGCCGCTGGGTCGGCCGCGGCGACAAGAACGGCGCGGACGGCGCCGCGGTCAGGGCCATGCG